>NZ_JBEXXN010000057.1:0-37361 GCF_040630445.1 Streptomyces sp. NPDC005805 | reverse complement strand
TGGGCGACGGGCGACGGGCGACGGGCGACGGGCGACGGGCGACGGGCGACGGGCGACGGGCGACGGGCGACGGGCGACGGGCGACGGGCGACGGGCACAGGACCGTCCTGCTCGCGGCGCGCTCCGCTGTCGCGCTGTACCGACTCCTCGACGCGCTCCCGGTGTTCGCCGGTGACGACCGCGTCACCCGCCTCTTCGCCCTCGTCCCCGGCTCCGACTTCGGCGCCGGCACCCTCGCCGCCATCGAGGCCGTCGGCGGCCGCACCCTCCCCTGGGCCGAGGCCGCGTCCGGTACCTACGACCTGGTGATGGCGGCCAGCCCCAAGGGCGAACTGCGTCTGCTGCGCGGCCGACGGGTGCTGCTGCCCCACGGCGCCGGGTTCAACAAGACGATCCCCGGCGAGGGTTCGGCCGACTCCGTCTCCGGTCTGGACCCGGCCCACCTCCTGCCCGCCGACGACGAGACCCCGCCCGTCGCTCTGCACGCCCTCGCCCACCCCGACCAGGTCGCCCGGCTGGCCGCCGCCGACCCCCGGACGGCGCGACGGGCCAAGGCGGTCGGGGATCCGACCCTGGAGCGCATACTCGCCTCCGGGTCCCTGCGCGACCGCTACCGTGCCGCGCTGGGCACGGGCTCGCGCACACTCGTCGCCCTCGCCTCGACCTGGGGACCCGAGTCCCTGCTCCGCACCCGGCCCGGCCTGCCCGCCGAACTCGCCGCGCAACTGCCCTATGACGAATACCAGTTGGCGCTCATCGTCCACCCCAATGAGCACAGTCTGCTCGGTGCGTACGACCTCGCGCAGCGTCTGGCGCCGGCGCTCGACGCGGGCCTGGTGCTCGCGGCGCCGCACGAGGAGTGGGCCTCCGTCCTCGTCGCCGCGGACGCGCTGATCACCGACCACGGTTCGGCCGCGCTGTACTACTGCGCCTTCCGCGACCGTCCGATCGTCGGTGTGCACCCCGGGGGCGGCGAGCTGCTGCCCGGCACCCCGATGGACCGGCTGCTCGGCGCGGTGCCGCGACTCGGCCCGGCCGGCACGGTCCGGGCGGCCCTGGACACCTGGACGCCGGGTGCCGGACGAGCCGCCGCCGAGGCCGCGTTCACCGACGGCCACGGCACCCTGAGCAGGCTGCGGACCGAGGTGTACGCCCTCCTCGGCCTCACCCCGCCCGCCCCGCGGGCGACACCCCGGACCCTGCCCGTCCCCGCCGGGCCCACCCGGACCCCGGCGGCCTTCGATGTGCACGCCCGGCTCACCGGCGACGACGTGCACCTCACCCGGAGCCCGGTCGGCACCGGCCCGCCCGGTCACCATCTGGCGGCGGAGTCCGGTGCCGCGAGCGAACCCGCCCTGCGCGGCGCGGGCCTGCTGTACCGGCGCGCGCTGCCGTCCGCGGACACCCGGGACGGCGCCTGGACCGCGGGCGGCTGGACGCTGGACGCCCTGGACCACTACCCGGGCTGCCGCACGGCCGCCGCCGTCCCCGCCTCGGGCGCCTGCCTGCTGCGGATGCGAGGCCGCGAGCAGCCATGGGCGCTGGAGCCCGAACCCCGCCACGAGGCCGGCCGCATCATCCGCCCGGACCCGGCGGCCCTCCTGTCCGCCGCCCCCGTCTGGCTCCTGGCGCACCGGGACGCACCCGCCACCCCCACGCGCCTGACCTGCCACCTCGGCGAACGCCCCTTCACCGCCCTCCTCCGCCCGGCGACCCCGGCGGACACGGCCCAGCCCCTCTGACCGCACGAACGGGACACCCGAGCCCCCACGCCCCCGAGCGTCGGGGCCCAACGGCCGCCCTACAGCAGCCCGTTGCGCCTCCGGATGGCCTCCGCCGCCTCCCGGTGCTCCTGTGCGCCGACGGTGTCGCCCTCGTCGGCGGCCAGATCCGCCAGGGCGTCGAGGACGCGGGCCTCGTCGAAGGCGGAGTTCCGTTCCCGGGCCGCCTCCAGGGCGCGGAGGACGAGGGGGCGGGCCTCGGCCGGGCGGCCCAGTCGGCGCAGGACGCCCGCGAGGGCGAAGCCGGTGCGGGCGGTCATCCGTGCGCGGCCCAGACGGGTGGCCTCCGCGTGGGCCTCGGCGAGCAGCTCATGTGCCGTGTCCGGGTCGCCGAGCCGGGCGGTCGCCTCGCCGGTCCGGTAGGTCTGGAGCATCGCGCCGTAGTCGTTCCCGATCTCCCGGTGGATCTCCCGCGAGCGGAGGAAGTCGGCGACGGCGGCCCGGTGGTCGCCGGTGGCGGAGTGGAGCATGCCGCGGAACTCGATGACGGAGGCGGCGAGTTTGCGGTCGGGCACCGCGTCCCCGAGGAGGTCCGCGGCGGACTGCGCGCCGGCCATCTCCTCGGCCGCGCCCGCGGGTTCGCCCGACTGCCAGAGCCGGCGGGCGAGCTGGCAGCGCATACGGGCGATCCAGCGGGGGTTCCCGGCGCGGACGGCCGAGTCGGCACCCAGCCGGAAGAGGTCCACGGTGTCGGAGCGGTGCGGGTGGTCCAGCGCATACGTCCACAGGGGCTCGCAGAGGGCGACGGCCTCGGCGTCCAGTCCTCGTGCGTGGGCGAGGCGGACGCAGGCGGCGAGGGTGTGGCGCTCCTCGTGCAGCCGGCGCGCCGCCGCCGTGGCCGCGGCCGTCCGCCCGGCCTCGTCCACCGCCCCGGCCGGGTCCCGCAGCGGCACATCGGGGGCGTGGGGCAGCGGGGCGTACGGGTCGGTGACGACCAGGCGCTTGCCCGCGGCGTACAGGTCGGCCCGCTGGGCCTGCCGCACGAACCAGCGCAGCACCCGGATCTGCGCCTCGGCGGCCTCTGCCGGGGCGCCGTCGTCCCGGGCCCGGCGGAGGGCGTGCGCGTGCAGCGGCGCCGGGAGCCGCATCCGGCCGTCCCCGGGGGCACCGTCGGCATCAGCGGGCCCGACGCCCCCGGCGGCCCGCAGGTCCAGCAGTCCGGCCCGGACCAGTTCCTCCAGGGCCTCCTCGCAGACCTCCGGTCCGCGCCCCAGCAGGGCGGTCGCCGAGGCCGGGGTGAAGGCCGGACCGGGGTGGTGCGGCAGCAGGCGGTAGAGCGCGGCGGCGGCCTCGGACAGCCCCGCGTACACCGTGTCCCAGACCCGTTCCACGCCGTCGCCCCCCTTCACGTCCAGCTCGGCCCCGAGTTCCGCGACGAGCTTCGGCAGCGGGCGCAGCCGGTGAGCGCGCAGCCAGCGGCCGACGGCGAGAAGTGCGGCGGGGAGCCCGTCGCACAGCCGCACAAGGGCCTCGGCGGCTTCCGGGTCCTCGTCGAGACGGCGGTCCCGGGCGACCAGGCCGAGGAGTTCCCGTCCGTGCGGCGGCTCCAGCGGCGGGAGGACGACGTCGAGCGCGGCGCCGTCCTCCAGGTCGTGCAACGGGCCGTGGCTGGCGACGATCACCAGGCTGTTGCCGGACGCCGGGATCAGCGGGACGACCTCGGAGGCGTACCGCGCGTTGTCGACCACGACGATCAGCCGGGCGTCGGTGGTCAGCTTCCACCACTGCTTGCACTTCGCCCGGTAGGAGGCGGCCAGCATGTCCGGTGGCACGTCGAGGGATTCGAGGAGCTGGGAGAGGGCGTGCCCCGGGTCGATCACCCCGTCCAGGCGGAAGTCGTCGAGATCGACGACGAGGACCCCGTCGGGGAAGCGGTCGCGCAGGGAGCGGGCGAGGAGATAGGCGAGTTCGGTCTTGCCGAGGCCGCCGGGGCCGCTGAGCGAGAGGACCAGGGGGCGGTTCCGCCCGTACCAGCCGTCCACCGCCCGCAGCGCCGTGTCGCGTTCACCGTCCCGGTTGACGAAGTGCACCGGTTCCGGCGGAAGTTCCACCCGCATTCAGCCCCCTCACCACGCCCCCGTGCCTCCCGGCCGGGCTCCGAAAAGGTTCTCACAGAACGGAGTTGAGCCGCGTGGGGGACGCGCGGCGCGTCGGCCGGGGAACGCGCGCCGGGCGGGACGGTCATGCGCCCCGCCCGGCGCGCTCACGGGCTCAGCCCTGGTTCAGCGGCAGGGCCACGTCCACCACCTGCCGCCCCGCCGGGAAGGAGCCGAGCAGGACGGTCTCGCCGTCGAGGAGGTTCACCCGGTAGAAGCGCTGCCTGCCGCCGGTGGACAGGGCGGCGAAGCCACGGTTCGAGCCGTCGGAGGCGCGGTAGTAGATGTCGAACCCGGCCGACGGTCCCGCGTTCACGCCGAGGTTGCCCGTGGGGGCGAGGGTGCCCGCGTTGGCCGGGGACTGGAGGGAGACGCGGTCGTTCACGGTGTCGATGTCGAACAGGGTGGTCGCGGTCGCCGTGTTGAGGTCGTTGTTGGTGTACGCGGCGCCGGTGACGCCGAGGGCGGTCGACGGCGGGGTGGTCGGGTTGGTGAGCGTCCCGTCGGCGATCGTGGTGCGCGGGGCGGCCGGGTCGTCGATGTTGTGGCGCAGGTTCTGGCCGGTGTCGCTGATCACGCGCAGCCGGTTCGCGGCCGGGTTGAAGTCGACGCCGAAGTGCTTGCCGGCGAGGGCGACGGTGAGCTGGGAGACCTTGGCGGCCCTGGCCTCGTTGCTGACGGTGTAGACACCGCCCTTGTCGCCGACGCCGTAGAGCTTGCCGTTCTGGACGCGGAAGTCGATGCCGACGAGCTTCGTGTCGCCCTTCAGCCCGGCGATCTTGCCGAACGACCAGGTGTCGGCCGGGTTCGCGACGGGGAAGCCGACCAGGCGCTGGTCGGAGGTGAGCCCGACGCCGATCAGCCCGCCGGTGGCGGCGGCCCGCCCGCGCGGCGCGAACGGGTCGGGTCCGGTGGCGTCCGCCGAGGCGAGGGCGGGGGCGACGAGGGACAGCGCGGCGGCGCCTGCGGCGGCGGTCGCGAGAAGACGGGTACGCACGGATGCACTCCGGGGTTCGGTGGCCCGCGCTCTCGACGGCGCGGGTCCGCGCGTGCTTCGCCGCGGGGCGCGAAGGGGTTTGGTCCGGCGGCCGCGTTCCCCCCGGACGGCGCACAAAAGTCCTACCGCCCGCCCCTCGGACGGCGGCACGCGGCACGGCGGCACGCGGCACGGCGGCATGGTCGTACGAGGCGCGGGCTTACGAGGCGCGGGCGTACGAAGCGGGGGTGTGCGAAGCGGGGGTGTGCGAAGCGGGGGTGTGCGAGGCTCTACGGCCCGACGAGCAGCACCGGGCAGGTGGCGTGGTCCACCACGAACCGCGCCTCGGGCCCGAGGCTGCCCGGCCCGGGCCGGCGGGTGTCCCCGTCCCGGACGACGACGAGCAGGCCCGCGCCCTCCGCCGCGGCGACGACCTCGTGCTCGGCGCGCCCGTGCCGTTCGAGCCGGCGGCACGGGCGCCCCAGGCGGCGTTCCGCGGCGGCGAACAGGCGGTCGGCGGAGGCCGCGCCGAGGCCCTCCAGACGGTTCCCCGGGTCCAGCTCCCGATGCCCCCGGCCCAGCAGCCCGGCGTAGGCGCCGTGGGCGATGCCGGCGGCGTCGTGGCCGGTGACGTGCAGCAGGACCACGTCCGCGTCCTCCGGGGCATGGGTGCGCACCGCGTCCACGCACGCGGGCCAGGTCGCTTCGGTGAGCCAGGCGAGCACGGACGCGGGGTGTGTCACGGGGGTGTCCCTCCGGGTCAGCCGCCGAGGACGCTCAGGGACGCCCAGAGTGCCACCACCGCGGCGAGCAGGGCAGTGGGCACGCTGAACAGACCGAGCAGCGTGAACTCCCTGAGGTCCACGTCGTGCTCGTGGCTGTGCATGATCCGCCGCCAGAGCAGCGTGGCGAGCGAACCGGCGTAGGTCAGATTGGGCCCGATGTTGACGCCCAGCAGCACGGCGAGGACCGCGCCGGAGCCGGCCGGGGCGGCCAGCGGGAGCAGGACCAGCACGGCGGGCAGGTTGTTGATCACGTTGGCGAGCACGGCGGCCAGGCAGGCGAACCCGAGGAGCGCGAGCAGCCCCGACCCGCCCGGGACCACCCGTCCGAGGAGGTCGCCGAGTCCGTTGTCGACGACCGCCCGCACCACGATCCCCAGGGCGAGGACGAAGGCGAGGAAGGGGAGGTCGGCCGCGCCCACCAGGGAGCGGACGGCGGTCCCCCGCCGGACCAGCGCGCGGACGGCGAGCACGGCCGCCCCGGCCGCCGCGGCGAAGGCGGGGTCGATGCCGAGGGCCGAGGTCAGGACGAAGCCCACCAGGGTGCAGGCGACGGTGACCAGGGCGAACCTCGGCATGGCGACCGGTTCCGCGTCGCCGGGCACCCCGGCGGCCCCGGCGGCCAGGTCGCGGGCGAAGAAGCGCCGGAAGACCAGGTACTCGACGGCGACGGCGGCCACCCACGGCAGGGCCATCAGGGCCGCGAAGCGGGTGAAGCTCAGGCCGCTGGCCGTGAAGGCGAGCAGATTGGTCAGGTTGGACACCGGCAGCAGCAGCGAGGCGGTGTTGGAGAGGTGGGTGCAGGCGTAGACATGCGGTTTGGGCCGGGCGCCGATGCGGGCGGCGGTGGCGAACACCACCGGGGTCAGCAGCACGATCGTGGCGTCCAGGCTGAGGGCGGCGGTGATCACTGAGGCGAGGCCGAAGACCGAGGTCAGCAGCCGTTTCGGGGAGCCCCGCGCGCCCCGCGCCATGAGCACCCCGCAGGCACGGAACAGCCCCTCGTCGGCGCAGAGGCGGGCGAGGACGAGGACGGCGGCGAGGAAGCCGATCACGGGGCCGAGCTCGGCGGCCTCCGCCACGGCGTGGTCCAGGGGGATCACGCCGAGGGCGGTCAGCAGGACGGCGGCGGGCACCGCGAACACGGCCTCGGGCCGGCCGTACGGGCGGATCACCGCGCAGGCCAGCACGACGAGGAGGCAGACCGCGGCGAGCGCGCCCGCGAGTGGCGTGTCCAGCTCCGTTCCCTTCCTCTCCGGCCTTCCCGGTCCCGCCGATCGGCCGGTCCGGCCGGTCCGGCCGGTCCCCTCTGGCCTCCCGGGCCGGCCAGTCCGGTCCGGTCCCGTCTTGCCACCCGGGCCGGCACGGTCCGGTCCGGCGACGGTGTCCGATCATGCCGGAACGGGTGCCGCCGCCCGGACCCGCCCCGGCGGAGTCCCCCCTCGTCACCTCGCGCCTCGTCACCTCGCGGATCCGGCCCCGCGCGTCCGGCACATGATCGAAAATGGCCCCTGAGCACGACACCGGAGACCGCCCGCCCGGGCACACGCCCGTCCGACCCGAGGAGTACCCATGCCCACCACCGGTTCCGGCCCGGCCGGCACCGCGCGCCGGCGCCCGGCCACCACCCCGGACGGGGAGGCACGGGCATGATCCTGGTGACCCCGCGCCCCGCGCCCGAGGCCCCGCACCGCCTGGTCGTCCTCCCGCACGCCGGCGGCGGGCCGACCTTCTACCGGACCTGGGGCGCGGCCGCCGGGCCGGACATCGAGGTACGGATCGCCCAGTACCCCGGCCGCGAGCGGCGACTGGCCGAGGCACCGGTGTCGGAGGCCCGCGTCCTGGTCGACGAGGTGTGCGCGGCGCTGCGCACCTCGGACGACGGGCGGCCGACGGCCCTGTTCGGGCACAGCATGGGCGCGATCCTGGCGCACGAGACGGCGCACGCGCTGGCCGCCGACGGGCCGGTCCGGCCGAGCGCCCTGTTCGTCTCGGGCCGCCCCGCACCCGCCGTCGCCCCGCCGGGCCCACCCCCGGGCGCGACGGCCCGGCCGCGGACGGACGCGGAGATCCTGGAGTCGCTCCGCCGCCACGGCGGGACCCCGATGGAACTCTTCGACCACCCGGACATGCGCGAGCTGTTCTTCCCGGTGCTGCGGGCCGACTATCTGCTGGTCGACTCCTACCGCCCGGTACCGGACCGGCCGCCGCTCGACCTCCCCGTCACCGCGCTGTGGGGCACCCAGGACCCGGTGGCGGACGAGCGGACGATGCTGCCGTGGCGCTCCGTGACGACCGGCGCGTTCGGCGCGTACGGCTTCACGGGCGGCCACTTCTATCTGACGGACCACCGCGACGCGGTCCTGGACCGGATCCGTGCGGGTCTCGGTCTGCCGCCCCGGGAGGCATGAGCGCTGCCGGCCCGGGAGACATGAGCGCCCCGCCCGCCCCCTACCCCGGCCCGGCCCCCCGCCCCACCCGGGCGACCAGCAGCGCCACGTCGTCGTGGTCCCCGGGGTGACGCAGGGTGTGCAGCAGCAGGTCGCAGGTCTCGTCCAGCGACCGGTCGGGGTCGTCCAGGGCCGCGACGAGGGCGTCCAGGCGCGCGTCGATCGGCTGGTCGCGGGTCTCCACCAGCCCGTCCGTGTAGAGGACGAGCTGGTCACCCGGGCCGAGGGCCCGGTCGGTGGTGCGGAACGCGACACCGCAGCCGCCCAGCGGGGCGCCGGTGGGCAGGTCGAGCAGTTCACGGGTGCCGTCCCGGCGCAGCAGGACCGGCGGCAGGTGCCCGGCCAGCGAGATCCGGCACTGCCCGGCGCCCGGGTCGTAGACGACGTAGACGCAGGTCGCGATGGTGCCCAGGCCGTCCGTCACATGGTCGAGGTGGTGCAGCACCTCCGCCGGGTCCAGGTCCAGGTCGGCCAGGGTCCGGGTGGCGGTGCGCAACTGCCCCATGGTGGCCGCCGCGCCCACCCCGCTGCCCATGACGTCCCCGACGACCAGGGCCGTCTTGTCGTCCTGGAGCGGGATGACGTCGAACCAGTCGCCGCCGATCTCCATGGTGGCCTGCGCGGGCCGGTAGCGGTGGGCGACGTCGAGCCCGGGCCGCGCGGGCGGGGGGTGGGGCAGCAGGCTGCGCTGGAGGGTGAGGACGGCATGGCGCTGCTCCTCGACGGCGCGGTGCCGGTCGGTGACGTCCACGCTGGAGGTGGCGACGCCCAGCACCTTCCCGTTGGGCGCTTCGAGCCGGTAGAAGGAGATCGACCAGGCGTGGTCGTTCTCCGGGTCGGCGGCCGTGCGGCCCACGGTGTACTGGTCGATGATCGGGACCCCGGTGGCCAGGACCTCGCGCATGGCGTCCTCGAAGGACCGGTCCAGGTAGGGCAGCACATCGCTGACGTGCCGGCCGACGTGCTCGGCCGCGGGCACGCCGTTCATCCGCTCCTCCGCGGGGTTGACGGAGATGTACCGGAGCTCGGTGTCCAGCGTGCCGAGGCCGATGGGCGACTGGGAGACCAGTTGCGCGGAGAGGGCGAGGTCCCGCTCCATCCGCCGCAGCGTCGGCTGGTCGGTGGCGAGGCCGAGCGCGTAGTAGTCGCGCTGCTCGTCCTGGAGGCGCATGTTCCGGAACTCGACGAGGCGGGTGCTGCCGTCCTTGTGCCGGACGGGGAAGACCCCGGCCCAGCTCTCCCCGTCCCGCATGACCTGGGCGAACAGTTCGAGGACGCCGTCCAGGTGCACCTCGTCGATCAGCAGGTGCCCCGCGTACCGGCCGAGCGCCTCCTCGGCGGTGTAACCGAACAGGCTCTCGGCCTGCGGGCTCCAGAGGTCGATCCGGCCCTCGGCGTCGAGGAGGACGGCGGCCACGTTCAGTACGTCCATCAGGCCGCCGGGTCCGGAGGGGCCGGTCATGGCCACCCCGGCGGTCCCGTCCCCGGTCCACGGCTCGTCGGTCCCGGCGCGCCGCTCGTCCGCCCCGGTCCCGGCCCGCCCGTCTCCCGAGGGCCCGGTCGCCTCCCGCTCCTCGGTCCCGGCGTGCCCGTCCCCGACGGGCACCGTGGCGCCGGCGTCGTCCCCCAGGGACTCGCTCCCACCCATACCCAGGCTCCTTCCGCCGCCGGCCACACTCCGCCGCCGACCGGACCGGCCCCGCCCGGGGGCCGTGCTCCGCCTTCCATCCTGCCCCGGGCTCGCCGCCACGGCCCGGCGGTGGCGCGGGCGGCGAAGGAGACGGCGCGGTCGGCATGAGCCAGAGGTCATGCGCCCGGGGCAGGGTCCGGCCGCTTCACCTGGAAGTGCCGGTGGTAGCGGCTGTGGATCAGGAGGGCGTAGAGAGCAGCGAAGGCCGTCCAGGCCAGGTACATGCCGGGGAGTGCGTATCCCAGATACACGCCGAGGAGCCAGGCGCACGGGATGAGCAGAACGTAGTCCGCGGTGACGGACGCGATCATCAGCGACCGGGTGTCGCCTGCCGCCCGGAGCAGGGCGCCCCGAGCCATGGCGAGCACCATCGGCGCCATGCTCAGCAGGGCCAGGGGGGTTGCCTCCCAGGCGCGTTCGGCCACGGCCGGGTCCGCGGTGGCCAGGGCGATCAGCGGGCGGCCGAGGACGAGGGCGACGGCCGCGGGGAGCACGAGCATGAGCAGCAGCAGCCGGACGCCCGCGCGGTGCCAGGCGTCGGCACGGTCCCGGTCGCCGCGGCCGAGTTCCTGCCCGGCCAGAACAGTGACGGCGGAGGCCCCGGAGGCCATGACGGTGAAGACCACGAGCAGGAGGTTGTCCACGATGCGGTAGGCGGCCAGATCGTGCGTGCCCATGCGGGCGGCGAATCCCACGAGCAGGGCCTCGTTGAGGTAGCCGATGCCGAGGGTGCTCATTTCCGGCCAGCCGATGCGCCACAGGCTCCGCGCGATGTCCCGTGTGCTCTCGACCGGTTCGCCGCGATCGCCGCGATCGTCGGGATCGGTGTCGGCGCCGGGCGCCCGGAGCAGGCGCGTCCGGCAGTACAGCAGCAGATAGCAGGTTCCGGCGGCGGTGGCGGCCAGGGTGGCGACGGCGGCGCCGGTGACACCGAGTCCGACCCGGAAGATCAGCAGCAGGCCGAGCGGCAGGTTGACCGCGTTCACCAGCAGCGCGGTGTACATCGAGACCCTGGTCGCGCCGATTCCGGCGCAGGCCGCCTGCAGGGTGAAGGACACCGCGGCCACGGGCACGGCGAAGGCGAGCACGCGCAGATAGGCGGTGCCCGGCCCGATCACGTCCTCGGGAGCGCCCAGCACGGTGAGCGCCGGAGTGGCCACGGCGTACAGCAGGACGCCGACGGCCGTGCCGGCGGCGAGCGCCGTGAGCACGCCGATGCGGACCACCCTGGCGACCTCGCCCGGTCGCCCGGCGCCGTGCCGCCGGGCGACCTGCACCTGGACGGCGGTCGCCCAGCCGCGGACGACGATCAGGGCCACCAGGTACACGGGCGCGGCGAGCGCGAAAGCACTCAGCGCGCGGGTGGACAGCCGCGCGAGCATGACCGTGTCCACGAGGTTCACGGCGATCTGGGTCAGACCGGCGATCAGCAGCGGGTAGGCCAGCTTCCAGAGGTGGAGCGGGGACGGGTCGGGCGGCCGCTGCCGGTCGCCGGGGACGGCCCCAGGAGTTGCCGCGCCGCCGGCAACCGAGTCGGTGCCGGCGCGGTCGCCGCCGCCCGCGGGGCCGGTGCCGGTGCGTTCGGTCACAGGGCGGCCTGGGCGGCTTCCAGGAGTTCGACGTCCCGGTCCAGCAGGATCAGGGTGTCCACGCGCGAGTCCTTCCAGGCGGCGATCCGGTCGACGATCGCCGGCAGGGGCCCGACGAGGGCCACCTCGTCGATGAGCGTGTCGGGGACGGACGCGACGGCCTCGCTCCTGTGCCCGTCGGCGAGCGCGCCCCGGATCGCGCGGGCCGCCCCCTCGTACCCCATCTGGCAGGCCACGTCGAAGTACGTGTTGCGCACCCCGGGCCCGACCGCTCCGATCAGATGCGCGAACAGCGGTCGCAGTTCGTCGCGGCCCTCCTCCGCCGTGTCGGCCCGGGCCACGTACGGGATCGGGCAGATCCTGACGGCATCGGGCGCCCGCCCGGCCCGGGCGAGCCCTTCGTCCAGAGGGGCGGTCAGGGCCTTCTCGTGCTCGGGCGCGTACAGGCCCGAGAGCCAGCCGTCGGCCAGCTCGCCGGTGAGCGCCACGCTGCGGGGGCCGATGGCGCCGAGGTAGACGGGGACGTCGGGGCGCAGCGGGGTCATCTCGGACCTGACGGGCCGGGCCCGGCCGCTGGACCCTGGCCCCCGGTAGGGGAGTTGGTAGATCTCGCCGTCGTACGCGACCCGCTCGGTACGGGCGACCATCCGGCGGACGATGTCGACGTACTCCCGGGTCCGGCGGAGCGGCCGGTCGTACGGCCGGCCGTGCCAGCCCTCGACGATCCACGGGACGGACAGGCCGAGGCCGAGCCGGAAGCGGCCGCCCGACAGCATGTCCAGGGTCATCGCGGTCATGGCGGTGGCGGCCGGGGTGCGCGCCGGGATCTGCATGATGGCGGTGCCGAGCCCGATCCGCTCGGTCCGGGCGGCCAGGTAGCCGAGGACGCTGACGGCGTCGGGGCCGTACTCCTCCACGCTCCATACCGAGTCGACGCCGATCCGTTCGGCGCGTTCGACGATCGGCAGCACCTGCTCGATGGGTTCTCCGCCGTAGCCGAGGGCCAGTCCGAGACGCATGCGGCGGCTCCTTCCGGGTCTGTCGAAATGGGGGTGAACGGGGACGGGGAGGGGCCGCCGGCTCAGGAGAACGGCAGGGGGTCGAGCAGCAGGGCGTCCTCCGTGAGCGGTCCGGGCACCCAGCCTCGGGCGACCGGTTCCTCGTACAGCCGGCGCCCGCCCAGGAACGGGAAGGCGGCCGGGGCGTTGCAGCTCAGCCCCGGGACCAGGACGCGGACGACGTGCAGCCCGGCGTCCCTCGCCTCGGGCGTCGTGAGGTCGACGGTGAGGGCCCGCAGGCCCTGCGCGGCGAGTTGTGCGGTGAGCCGCGGCAGATACGCGTCCGGGCCGCCGCCGGGAGCCGGGGCATCGCCGGGAGCCGGGCCGCCGCCGGGAGCCGGGCCGCGGGCGGGGACGGAGGCGGCGGCGGGGGCGCGCAGCCGGTCGAGCCGGGCGTCCTGGGTGCGCGGGTCGAGGTGGAGCTGAAGGTGCAGGCGTACGTCGTTGACGTCGCGCAGGTCGGAGCGGAAGGCGTCGCGGTAGGTGCGGTCGCCCCGGTACGGCCGGTAGGGGCGGTGGCCGAACCGGCCGGCGCGGACGCCGCTCCAGAAGTCGCCGTCGTGGTCCAGGAGTTCGAGACCGGTCTCGTGCATGCCGACGGCCTCGGTGAGCGCCTTGGCCGCCGCCTCCTCCGCGGTGGCCCGGCAGGCGCTGCCGAAGGCGACCAACCGGCGGGCGGGGTCCTCCAGGAACACACCGGCGACGATCACCTCGAACGTCGAGGGGATGCGCAGGAACGTCACCCGGAGTCCGGCGGCCCGGGCCTCGCCGGCCGCCGCGGCGGCGGGCCCGCCGGGTGCCGGGGCGAGGGCCGCGGCCGGGGCGCCGCTCAGCCACCACAGGGTGACGGCGTCCCGTTCCAGCACCTCCTCCAGGGCCGCGCGCCGGGCCTGCGCGATACCGGCACCGGCGGCCGTGCCCGCCAGCAGCGGGTAGTGGGTGGGTGGTTCGGCGGCGTGCGGGCCGCGGAGGTAGTTGACGTACGCGAGGGACGCGGGGACGAGGACCTCCTCCCCGTCGCCGAGGTCGGTGCCCGGCACCCAGGCGAGCTCCAGGTCGGGCGTCATCGGTGTGAAGGGGAAGCCTCGGTGCGCGTACTGGGCGGGCGAGTAGAGGGCGAACGCGCGCGGATCGACCGCGGGCCGCCCCTCGCGGGTCAGCCGCCGGTGGGCGGCGAGGGGCAGTTCGGCGGGGACGGCGTTGGCGCAGTAGCGTTCGACGGCCTCGCCCACCGCGGCGGCGCGCGCCCGGTCGTGGTCCCCGAGCGCGGCCCCGCCCGTGACGGCGTCGACGACCCCGGAGGCGAACTCGGGCCGGGCCGACAGACGGGCGCTGTACGACACGCAGCTCGGCACGGTCGGAATCCGGGGGTGGTCGCGGGTGACCCGCTCGATCAGGGCCGGCAGCACTGCGCCTCCTGCTCCTCTCACGGCCGGCGCCTCCGTGCGCCCGGCTGTCCCCGGGCCGGCGCTCGACGCTCCTGACTCCTGGACGGTTCCGGGGCCGTGCGCGGCAGGGCGCCGCGCCGGCCCCGACGGCGGGAGGCGACGCTCCGTCACCTCCCGCCGCGCCGAGCTGTGCTCAGCTCTCGGTCTGCTCGTCCTCGGCCTCGTCACGCCACTCGAACGGGGCGTCGATCGCCGGGGTGTGGGACTTCAGACCCTTCTGGGGTTCCTCGGGCTCGGCCCAGCCGTGGTGCGCCATGTGCATCCTCCTGAGGTCGGCACAGGACCCGCCCACTCATGTGCACATCCTGTGCAGTTGCGAGTTCATTGCAGCAAGAGAATAGGGCGGCCGCACCGGGTCCATCAATATCGATTTCCAGCCAGGAGGAAAAAGAGGGGAATTCACCGGGCGAGTGAGCAGTCCTCGCACTTCACTCCGGCGGGCACGCGGTAATAGAGGCAGCAACTGCGCCTGCGGAAGCTCAGATCGGGTGCGGTGAAATTCCCCGTGCCGGCCAGCCGGTCGGTGCTCAGCAAGCCGTCGACCACTTCGGTGAGGGGCCGGCGGAGGTCGGGGTGCGCGGCCAGGATCGCGCGGCCCGCCTCGGCGAGGGCCGACGCCGCGTTCCCGGCCAGCAGCCGGGGCGCCACCTTGACGTGCAGCCCGGCGGCCAGCGCGTCCAGGTGGCGGTGCACGACGACCTCGTAGAGCAGCTCCGCGAGGCGCGGGAGGCCGGGCGCGTACCAGCCGGTGGGGGTCGCGGGCAGGCACAGGGCGGCGCCCTCGTCGGCGCGGCGCAGGCCCTTCAGATCGGGCACGATGCCGTGGACGACGGTGCAGGCCAGCACGGGTGACCAGAGCCGCGCGGCGTGTCCGAGCTGCACCATGGACGCGCCGATGCGCAGTTCGCCGGTGCCGTAGCGGTCGGCGGTCGCCGCGACGAGGTCCGCGGCTCCGCGCCGGTACGTCTCCTCGACCGGGTGCCAGCCGTCGCCCGGATGCGATCCGCCGTCCGGGTCGCCCGGGCCGCCCGATCCGACCGGGCCGCCCAGCTCGACCGCGAAGAACGAGCCGAGGTCCGCCACCTCCTTCAGGGCCGCGGCGACGGACGACGGGGGTGCGGGCCGTAATGCGTTCACATCCATTTCCCTCTTCTCCTCTTCCCCTTCTCCGTTCACGGTGGAGATCTTTCGGGTGCGCACCGGTCCGAGCGCCCCGGAAAGGGGTGAATCACGCCGGTCGAATACCGGGGAATTCCGGTGCCGGGCACGGCGGAGAAACCTCCCCGCATCTCACCCAGAAATCGCGGCGGACGGCTCCGCCGTGGCATCGCCTCCCCGATCACCCCTTTCCGGAAAGGTAGTCCGCCGGTGTGCCGCCGGAGTCCGGGTCCGGGCGGTCCCCGGAGAGCAGGATGATCTGCGGGCGACCGGTGCGGGGGTGCTCGGCGACCTCCGCGTGGACGCGGTAGACCTCGGCCAGCAGCGCGGGCGTGAGGACCTCGGCGGGGGTGCCGGAGGCCACCGCCCGGCCGCCGTCCAGGACGCAGATCCGGTCGCAGAACGCGGCGGCCAGATCGAGATCGTGGAGAGCGACGACGGCCGTGACCCCGAGCCTGCGGACAAGGCGCAGGGTGTCGAGCCGGTGGCGCAGGTCCAGGTGGTTGGTCGGTTCGTCCAGCACCATCGTGCCGGCACGCTGCGCGAGCGCCCGGGCGATGAGCACCCTCTGCTTCTCCCCTCCGGAGAGCCTGCTGAACGGGGCGTGTGCCAGGTCGGCGGCGTCGAGTTCGGCGAGGGCGCCCAGGACGACGGCGCGGTCGTCGGCGTCGTCGCCCTCGAAGGCCCGCTTGTGCGGGGTGCGGCCCATGGCCACGACGTCGTACACCGACAGCTCGAAGTCCCCGGCCGACTCCTGCAGGACGGCGGCGAGCCGGCGGGCGAGGCCCTTGCCGGACATCCGCCGGACGTCCTCACCGTCCAGCAGCACCCGCCCGGAGGTGGGGCGCAGCGCCCGGTAGACCGTGCGCAACAGGGTGGACTTCCCGGCCCCGTTGGGGCCGACGAGCCCCACGACCTCGCCGGGCGCCACGCGCAACGACACCCGGTCCACCAGTGCCCGCCCGTCGGCGACGACCGTCACGTCCTCCAGTTCCAGGGTGCCGGGGGCGGCGGCGGCCGTCGCTGCCGTACCCCGCTCCCGGCCCTGCTCCGCGCCCCGCTCCATGCCCTGCTCCATGCCCCGCTCCATGCCCTGCTGCGTGCCCGGGCCCGTCATGCCGTCCTCCGTCGCATCAGCCACAGGAAGAAGGGCCCGCCGACCAGGGCGGTGAGCAGACCCACGGGAATCTCCTCCGGACTGATCACGGTGCGCGCCACCAGATCGGCCGCGACGAGGAAGGACGCGCCGAGCAGCGCCGCCGCGGGCAGCGCCCTGCGGTGGTCGGCGCCGACGAGGAGCCGCACCACATGCGGCATGATCAGCCCGACGAAGCCGATCTGGCCGCTGACGGCGACGATCGTGCCGATCATCACGGCGACCAGCACGAACAGCGCGGCCCGGAACCGGTGCACGTCCAGACCGAGCGCGGCGGCGGCCTCCTCGCCTCCGAGCAGGAGGTTGAGGGAGCGGCAGACGCCGAGCAGCACGGCGGTGCCGACCAGGACGGCGCCGACGGGAATCCACACCACCGTCCAGGTGGTGCCGGCCAGCCCCCCGAGCATCCAGCGCAGCGCCGACTGGGTCTTGTGCGGGTCGTTGGAGGTGACGACGAGGAAGCCGGCGAGAGCCGACAGCACCTCGGCCGTCGCCACGCCCGCCAGGACCAGTCGCACGGTCGTCATCCGTCCGCCGGACCGGGCCAGGAAGTAGACGGCGACCAGCGCGGTGAGCGCGCCGAGGAACGCGGCCACCGGCAGGGAGAACACGCCGAAGAGGGTCAGGTTGAAGACCACGACGAGCACCGCGCCGACCGAGGCGCCCGACGACACCCCGAGCAGCATCGGGTCGGCCAGCGGGTTGCGCACCAGGGCCTGGAGCGCCATGCCGGTCACCGCCAGCCCCGCTCCCACGACGCCCGCCAGCAGCACACGGGGCAGCCGTACGTCGACGACGATGGTCTCCCGGACCGGGGTCCAGGCCGGTTCGGCGAGCGCCGGGTGCACCTGGTGCAGCAGGATGCCCCAGACCTGGCCCGGCGGGACGGAGACGGACCCGGCCGCGATGGCGACGGTGACCGCACCGGCCAGCAGCGCGCCGAGCAGCACGAGGACGAGCGGGTAGGGGACGCCGGGGCGCCGGGCCCCGGCCGCGGCGGGCGTCCCGGCCCGGCCGTCCACGACGGCCGGGCCGGAGGAGCCCGCCGCCGCCGGGGCCGTCGTGCTCTTGGTGCCCGCCGTGCCTCGCGTGCCCACCGGACCCACCGGACCCGGCCGACCCACCGGACCCGGCCGACCCACCGTGCCGGTCACCTGAAGCGGTCCGGGTGGAGCTGGCGGGCCAGGGACTCCACACCGGCTGGCACCCGGACACCCAGCACCGTGGACGACAGCGGCAGCACCGCGAACCGCTCGTTCCTGATGGCGGGTGCGTCCTTCAGCGCCGGGTTCGCCAGCAGGAACTTCTTCTTGTCCTCGACCGGTTGATCCCCGTAGTCGTAGATGACCACGACCTCGGGCGCCCGCTCCGCGACCTGCTCGAACGACACGTCGCCGAACGACTTGTCCACGTCCGCGAAGAGGTTGACCGCGCCGGCCCGCTCGATCATCTCGTTGCCGATTCCGGCGCCGCCCGCCGTGAAGGCGGTCTTGTCCCCGCTGTCGTACACGAAGACCTTGACCGGCTCGACGCCCTTGAGCTTCTTCTCGACGCCGTCCAGCGTGGCGTGGAGCTTCGCGAGCTGCTTCTCGGCCCGCTCTGGCACGCCGAAGATCCGGGCCACGTTCCGGATCTCCCGGTCCATCTCGGCCATGGTCACGGGACCGGTCGGGCACTCCTCGATGTTGAGGTAGGAGTTGACGCCCGCCTCGCGGAGGGCGTCGCGGCCACGCCCCTCCTTCTCGTCGAAGGTGCTGGCGAAACCGCCGTAGGCGAAGTCGGGTTCGGCGGCGAGCAGGGTCTCGAAGGAGGGGTACTCCTTCGCGATGACCTCGATCCCGTCGTACGCGTCCCGGTACTCGGGGAGGATCCGGTCGTCGAGGTAGGCCGTGCCGGTCATCGACTTCTCCAGCCCGAGCGCCAGCATGACCTCGGTCGCGTGCTGGTTGAGGGACACGGCCCGCCCGGGCGGGCGCTGGTACGTCGTCCTGACCCCGCAGTTCTCGACGGTGACCGGGAAGCCCTCCGCCGCCGAAGCCGCCGGACCTTTGCCCGCGGCGGGCTCCGGGGAACCGGCGCCGCAGCCGGATATCAGCAGGGCCGCCGCGGCCACGGCGGCCGGCAGGCCCGGTAACCGGCGGACGGACCGGGGGGACGGGGCCGCTCGCCGGCCTCTCGGCGCACGGACGGCGGGATCTGCCTGCGGACGGGGTCTCAATGGCAGCACGAAGGAAGCCCTCCTCTCCGGGGAGATCCGCCCCGGTCGTCGTCGAGGAGGCGACCGCGTGAGTCTCCTGGCTCTCGGGTCAGTGCTCGTCCCGGCCTTCCCACCCGCGTACGGGCAGTGGTCTGTTCGGGATCCGCTCGCCGATCACAGTGGCGGTACCGCACCGGATTCACACCGGATTCCTCGTTCCGCCGTCGCCCATTCCGCGGCACATCCTCGCAGCAGGAGCCGGAGCGGGATACACCCCGGCGGGAGCGGCAGCGGTGCGCGGATGCACACGGAGCGCGGACGCGCGCCGCATGCGCCCCCCGGCGCCCTGGCACTCCCCCCGGGCCGGGTGCGGGAACGGCGTCAGCGCCCGGGTCCCGGCCCACCGGCCAGGTCCGCCTCCCCTCCCCCGTCCCCACCCCCACCCTCATCCTCATCGTCCTCGCCCTCGTCGAAGGGGTCGACGAAGATCGACGACAGCGTTCGCTCGACGGGGGCGCCGGCCTCGTCCTCGGTGAGGAGGATTCCGCGGAGCATGTTCAGCGGGTACAGATAGCTGTCCGGGTCACCCGGGACGCCGACGCAGGGGTGGTCCAGCGCGGAGATCTGCCCGGCCGCGCCGAAGAACGGCTCCAGCTCCCCGCTGACGAGGTCGGGGATGTACTTCCACACCATCGTCCGGTGGCGGCGGAACACCTCCCCCACGTACCAGAGCGCACCCTGGACGAAGGGCGTCATCCGCTGGTCGGTGACCTCCTCCATGGTGTTCGCCCGTTCGCGGACCAGATCGTCCACGACCGCCAGGGAGGCCGGGGTGAAGTCCAGCGCGCCGGCGGAGGAGGTCCCCGCGGCCCACCCTTCGTGAGCGTCCCGGCGCTCGTCCAGCCACCTGAGCAGGTCGGGGTGCCGGGTGGGGTCGTACGTCTCGTCAGCTTCGGTCATGCCGTCGACCGTAGTGGACACCGGATCGCCGCCGCGGTGCTCCCCTGCCGACACGCGGAATTCTCAACAACCCTTTGCACATGCGGTGTTGAGAACCCCTAGGGTGTCGGACGGCGGTCGGCGGAAACTGTCACGGGGGCCCAACCGCCCGCCGGCCCGTGCCATCTGAGTCCCATGGCCCCCACGACCAGGGACACGCATGAACACACAGATACCCGTCCGTACCCGGCTCCGGCGACGCCTGGTCTCCTGCCTCGCGGTCGCCTCCGCGGTCGGGATGACGCTCGTCGCCCTGCCCGCCACCGCGAACGCGGCGCCCGGCGACTACGCCAAGGTCACGTCCGGCGGACGGTGCGACAAGATGCACCTCGGCAAGACCTTCGCCCGCACCCCGAACAACTCCGGGGCCCCTACCGGCCAACACCACTGGACGAAGGGCGGCCCGGACGAGGAGTACTACTTCAACCTGGAGTTCAAGGGCTTCGAGGACGTTCCCGCGCCCACCCGCGACGACCTGAACAAGGTCGGCAACACCGACGCGGACGTCAGGAAGTGGGACAAGGCCTACCGGGCGTCGCAGGACCCCGAGGACATGAAGCGCGCCATCTGGGCCCGCTACGCCCGCTACATCCAGGGCAAGCCGTCCCCGAAGGCGTTCGCCAAGTGGGTGCCGCAGAACCTGATCGGCGCCCAGCACTCCCGCGCGAAGGGCGGCGTGTTCGAGCGGAAGACCGTCCAGAACTTCAACCTCGTCGGCCCGGACTGGCTCTGCGAGGTGACCGTCGAGATCTACGACAAGGACGACAGGAAGATCGCCTCCCGGCGGTACGACGCCTACAACAAGCGGACCGGCGACCTGGGCGAGTTCAAGGCCGACGGCAAGCGGAAGACCGGCCAGTTCAAGAACGACAAGATCATCCTTCGCCACAAGGACGCGAAGTACGACTTCACGAAGTCGCGGTTCACGATGTTCGCCGGTGAGAAGCCCAACGGGGCCACCACCAAGGAGTACAAGGCCGAGAACGCCAGGCTGCGCGCCGAACGGGGCGCGGCCAACAACCCGATCCGGATCGCGGAGCGGCGCGCCACGGCGAAGGGGCTGTGGCCGCAGACGAAGTACACCAGGTCCTACCCGGTGTTCAATCCGCAGCCGAACACCCGCACCCAGGGCCCGGTCAACTCCCTCGCCTACGGATCCGGGAAGAACCCGGCACAGGCGCGGCAGATCCAGAACCAGCACAACCAGATGAACACCCGCGGCGCCCTCGGCCGCGGTCCGGGCGGAGTCGACTTCTCCACCCTGGAACTCCAGTACGTGGGCAGCCCGGTCAAGGGCAAGGCGCTGGACTACAGCATGAAGGCCGACTTCATGCCCGACGAGGACACCACCCCCGGCTGGGGCGGGCAGGCGAAACTCGAACTGGCCTCGGACGCCCTGTTCACCTGGCTGGCCCTCACGCCCGACCGGCAGTGGGTGAACCTGAACCCGGACCAGCCGGACAAGATCATGGACCGGGCGTTCGGGGAGACCGACGCCGGACGCGTCCTCCTCGTGGCCGACATGGAGATGAAGCGGGACTTCTCCCGCGCCATGGACCCGGAGAAGTCCCCCGGCAAGGAGTTCATGAACGCGGCCCCCAAGGTCGACGGGGTGCCGTGCTGGGGGTCCGGCCGCAACTGGATCGTGCCCGGCCGGGCGAAGGTCCGCGAGCAGGACGGCGGCATCTACATCCTCGACGCGCCGCTGAAGGTCAACCACGCGGCGATGGACTTCGACACCCCCGTACAGGGCGAGGACTGCTCGAAGAAGCTCACCAAGGAGGAGAAGGAGCGCAGCCACCGGCTGATCACCCGCCACCTCGTTCCGCACGTCGAGAAGCAGATCAACACCGAGAAGAAGTACGCCGATCTGCGCCGCGTCTACAAGTCGCGGGTCGCGGCCGAGTGGATCCGGCAGCAGGACGCCGTGAAGGCCACCGACTTCCGGCCCGTCATCAACAGCAACAACCTCAAGCGGTGGCCGCTGCGCGGCGAGAACGCCGACTGGGACAAGGTCACCGTGTGGAAGGAGATGGTGAAGTCCTTCACCGAGGGCGAGTTCACGTACGAGTGGCCGCTCGGCGACGGACGCGTCTACACCTTCTTCGTCGGCGGCGTCGACTTCTCCGAGGCGCCCAAGCGCAACATCACCCAGGCGGAGTTCCGGCTCCAGCACGAGCGCCTTCCCCGGACCACGAAGGACAGCGTGCGGGCGCAGACCTCCGCGCGGGACGCCGATGTGACGTTCCTCGGCGGGAACGGCTCCGGGAGTACCGACGACGGCAAGCCCGACCCCACGCCCACGCCGACCCCCACGGACCCGGGGAAACCGACACCGACGGACACCCCGTCGACGCCGGCGCCCGATCCGACCACCCCGGCCCCCGGCGACACGGGCGGGCCCACCCAGCCCCCGGCGAAGGACCCCGACGGCGACCTCGCCGACACGGGCTCGGACACCCCGGCGGGCCTGATCGCCGCGATCGCCGCCGCGGCGGTCGCGGCGGGCGGAGCGCTGACGTGGTGGATGCGGCGCCGCCGAAGGGCGGACACCGCGGCCGGCTGAGGACGGGGCCGTCGCCACGGCCGCGGCTGAACGACGAGGTCCCCTCCCTGCCGCTTGCGGCGGGGAGGGGACCTCGTCCCATGAGGACAACCGAGGACAACCGAGGGCGGCCGGTGGGGTCATAGGTGGTCCGCAGGGCCCTCGGTCTCCGCGCCGTCCGCCGCATCCGCCGCGTCCGCGGGCACGAACCGCACCCGCAGGTCCCTGGTGCCGGTGCGCACCACCGCACGCCGGGTCCCCTCGCCCGGGAAGCGGCCGTACGCCGTCAGCACCTGCACGGCGGCCCCGAGGACGAGCGGGTCGAGGGGCGCGTCGTAGTCACCCCACGCGGGCGCCGTCCGGGCCTCGAACCGCCGGCCGTCGCGCAGCACGACCAGGCAGCTGTGCGAGCCGAGCGCCGCGACGGCGACATTGAGATTGGAACCGGCACGGAACCTCCCCGACGCCCACTCCCCCGGCGGCAGTTCGGGCTCGTACGCGGTGCGGGCGACCACTTCGGCGTACTGGGGCCAGCGGGGGTCCGTCTCGTGGTCGGCCACGGCGTAGAAGCCTCTGCCCTGCTCGTGGTGCCCCTCGACCACGGGCCATCTGCGCAGCTCGACCGCTCCGTCGTCCGCGACCGAGCCGGTCACGTCGTAGGTGGTGGCGGCGGACTGCTTCACGGGCGCGGGCGGCGGGACCGGATCGGGCCGCAGCGGAAAGTCGGGCGGCGGGATGTCCCGGTGCCGCAGGTAGGAGTACAGGATGTCCCGGGTGATCTCGGCACCGGCGCCCCGGGCCCCCAACTGCCGCCGGAAGACGTCCTCGGCGTTCCCGGCGTTTTCGGCGTTTTCGGCGGTGTCGTCGGCAGTCCCGGTGCCCTCGCCCTCTCCGGTGTTCTCGGGGCTGTGCGTCCCGGAGGCGTCGAGGAGCTGTTCGAGCAGCTTGCCGTGCGGGTCGAGCCGGTGGGCCCCGCGGGCGAACGCGGCCGTCGGCGACGCCGGGTCCAGTTCGTCCAGCCCCGTGGCGGCGAGCTGGGTGACGCGGTGCAGGGCGGCGCCGTAGAAGGTGGTGCTGCCGTGATCGCCGACGATCCGGTCGGCGGCCACGATCGCGGCCCGCCAGCCCTCCTGCGGCGGGATGACGAGCAGCCCGGCGTCGACCGCCCGGGCCAGGCGTTCCATCACACCGTGCTCCGAATGCCGGGCCCACACATTGGGGTGGAGCACGAGCGCGACCGCGAACTCGTCGGCGGGGAGCGAGGCGACGAGCCGGTGCGGCAGGTCGGGGTGCCTGCCGAGCAGGGAGTGCTCGCTCCACGTCGAGTTGACCACCACGAGGCGGCGCCGCCCGGTCACGCCGAGGCGCTGCCGGTACAGGTCGCGTTGCGACAGGCTGTCCCGGATCCGGTCGAAGCACAGGTCCCCGACCACCTGCGCGCGCGGCACGGCCTCGGGGCAGCTGACGCCCAGCCGTGCGATCTGCTCCTCGTGGGAGACGCCGATGCACGCCGGGAGGACCCGCCCCCACCGCATCAGCTCCCGCCGCGACAGGCCCGCGGGCGTCACCGCGTCGCCGGTGGACTCGGTGACCAGCCGGTTGTACCCGGCGCCGTGGGGCAGCACCACGAGGGGCGTTCCCCGGCGGTACATCGACCGGTGCACGGCGCAGGCGACCATCAGGTCGAAGCGCCGCCGTCTGGCCTCCCGCCAGCTGAGGACGGTGACGCCCAGCCCGCGGAGGTACTCCTCCAGTCCGGCGCCGAACACGGAGCCGGGGTTGACGGTGTACGAGACCTCGATGCCGTCCTGCGGCCGCAGCAGCCGCATCACGTCCCGCAACCGGGTCGCCGAGGTCAAGGTCCGGGCGATACCGAGGACATGGGCCTTGGGGGTCTCGTACGTGTCCCAGCGCGGTGCGGCGTGTTTCGCTCTGCCGCGAGGCTGCAGGAACACGGCCACTCCGGGCGTTCGAAGGGACGGACGGAACAGGAGGTCGAGACGGTCGAGGGCGATGGTACTGAAGCAGCGGCGGACGGCCCGGGAAAGACGGCGGAGTACCCGGTGGGCCGCGCTGCGGGCCGATTCGGTCCTGCCCTCCGGGCCGCTTCGGTCCTGGACGGGCCCGTGGACGGCAAACCCCGGGGAGGCGCGTCCGGCCCCGGCCCCCCGGACGCCTGCGCTACGCGGGGTCGGGCGGCACGGCGGGCGCGCCCATCCGTTCCCGCAGCTCCCGGAGCTTTCGGCGGCTCGCCTCCGCCAACCGGGCGTCGCCGGTCCGTTCCGCCAGCTCGGCGGCGAGGTCCAGTGCCTGGTCGAGCTTGGTGAACTGGTTGAGGCGTCCCGCCCACACGGCCGCGTCGACGACGGCCTCCACCGCCGGACCGAGCTCTCCCAGCGCCGTACGGGCACGGGCGAGGAACAGCCCGACCTTGGACCGCATGGCGTCGTCGGCGGTCTCGCGGGCGTCGTCGGCGGCCCGGTCGAGGACATCCGCCGCCTCCTGGACCCGCCCGGCCGCCAGCAGGGCCTGGCCAAGGTTGTAGCGCTGGACGATCTCGCCGTGCCGGTCGCCGCGGTTGGCGTCGAGGGCCCGCTCGAAGAGGACGACGGCGTCACCCGGGCGCCCTGCGGCCAGGTCCAGCAGCGCCCTGGTCTCGAAGACGATGCCCGGCAGCCGCGGGTCGGCGACGGAACCGAGCAGTTCCGCCGCCCGGTCGAGCTGCTCGGCGGCGCGGTCGTACTCGGCCAGGCCGTAATGGGCGCGGGCCAACTGGTTGCGCATCCGGACCTCGGCGTCCACCCGGCCCTCCCAGCGGGCCGCCTCGATGCCCAGCCGGTGGGACTCGATCCAGTCGGCGTAGTGCTTCCGGCTCTCGAAGAGGGCCCACAGGGACTCGCACAGCCGCCACACCGCGTCGTGCCGGCGCCGTTCGGCGGCGACGCGCATCACGGCGAGGATGTTGTCCTTCTCGGCGTCCAGCCACTCCACGGCCTGCGCGGCGGTGCGGAAGGGACGCGCGGGAACCGTCCCGGCGGGGCCGGGCGCGGCGGGGCCCGGAGCGGCGGTCGCGTCTCCCGCGGCTCCGGACGGGCCGTTGGTTCCGGACGGGCCGGTGGCCCCGGACGGGCCGGTGGTTCCGGACGGGCCGGCGGAGGCCGCCTGGCCCGGAGCGGTGGCCGGGTCTCCGGTGGCGGGCTCCGTCTCCTGGAGGCGGAATCGGTCGCCCAGGACGAGCCGGTCGGCCGCGGCCGTGGTGTCCACGTAGTAGTCGACGACAGCGCCCAGGACCCTGCCGGCGGCCCGCTCCCCCGCGTCCCCGTCCCGTCCCCTCTCCGCCGCGGCACGGGCCCGCGCGTGCGCACGGGCCACGTCGTGGAGCCGGAAGCGGCTGCCCTCGCCGCCCGTCCGGGCCACCAGGTGCACGGCCATGAGGTCGCTCAGCGCGTCGTCGACCCGCTCGGCGCCCAGTGCGGCCGCCAGGCCGGGCGTGAAGGTGGTACCCGGAAGCAGCCCGAGGAGCCGGTACAGGTCACGGGTGTGCGCGGGGAGTTCGGCGGCGACCCCGTCGAGCACGGCGTCCACGCCACCCGCTCCGTCGCCGCCGTTGCCGCCGTCGCGGCCGTCGCCGCCGTCGGGCGTCCGCTCGTGCACCAGGTCCTCCAGGCTGAGGTGGGGACGCTCCAGCAGGCGTTCACCCGCCGCGCGCAGGGCGAGGGGCATGCCCGCGCAGAGTTCCACGAGGTCGGCCGCGGCCTGCTCGTCCGCCGTGTGCCGCCAGCGCCGTACCAGCCGGATCGCGGCCTCCCGGCCCAGCCGGTCCACCGTGACCTCCACCGCGCCGTCCGCCAGCAGCGAGACGAGCCGGACACGGCTGAGGACCACCAGCAGGCCGCCTGCGGGCGCGAGGGAGCGCACCTCGGCCGCGTGGCGGGCGTTGTCGACGACCACGAGCACCGGGCGGGCGGCCGTCGCCGTGCGGAAGAGCGCGGCCCGTTCGGGCTGCCTCGGCGGGATCCAGCTCTCGTCGACGTGCAGCGAGCGCAGCAGGATGCCGAGCACACCGCCGATGTCGACCGCGCCGTCGTGGCGCATGTCCTCCAGGTCCACGTACAGATGCCCGCCCGGGAAGCGCTCGCGCACCTCGGGGCCGTCCGCCCACTGCGCGACCAGCTCGGTCTTGCCGAAGCCGCCGAGACCGGTGACGAGGACCGTGCGCGGTGGTGGCGGCCCGGCGTCGAGCGGGGTGACCAGCCCCCGGAGCACGGCCAGTTCGGCTTCCCGGTTCTCGAAGCCGTCGCGCGGCACGGGGACCTGACGCGGGGTCCACACGGGTGGCGGGGGCCCGAACTCGATGGAGCCGATGTACCCGGCCTGGACCAGCGGGCCCGTGATCACCGCGTCGCCGGAAACCGTGTTGTACGCGACACCGCCGGTGCCGTCGCCGATGCGGCCGTCCACCCGTAACTCCCCTCCGGGGCCGCCGCGCGCGCCCACCCCCGTTTCGCCGACCCAGCGTATTGCCTGCACCGGCCGCGCGGGCGCACGGCCCGCGGCCGGCGTCCTATTCGCGGGTGCGCGGTGCCCCGAAACCGGCCGACCGCACGATGCCCGCCTGCACCACCCCGGCGTGGTACTCGCCCCCGCTGATCGTGTTGTGGACGTCCCGGACCGTGGCCCGGCCCGCGTCCGAGGGCAGTTCGTCGAGCACGGCGCGCAGCTCGGCCGCCGCGGCCGGGTCGGCCAGCAGGGTCCGGCGCAGCCGTGTGCGCCACTCCGCCTCGACGTCCGCGGCGGTCTGCTCGTCCCCGGCCCCCTGCGCTGCGGTGAGCTCACCGCGCGAGGTCTCCAGTTCGCCCTCGACCACGTCCTCCACACCGCCCCGCCGCCCGAAGAACGCGACGATCCGGTCCCGGGCCTCGGTCCACGAGTCCGTCGCCATCTGCTGCACGAACGCGGTGGCCCCGGCCGCGGCCAGGGCGATCAACTCCGCCTCCATGGTTCCCCGTTCCCTCAGCGCTGCCCTACCGGTCGGATGCTCACCCTAAGACCTGCGGGGGCTCGGGCGAGAGGGGTTGGCCGGGCCCGGGGGGCCCTGTGTCGGCACGCCAACCTGCTCCCCGCGGCTTCACCTTCTCATTCCCAATGTCTGAAAAGCGTGTTCAAGCCGGTAGACGTCCCTGTCACTCACTCCGAACTCCCGCCTGAGTCGCTCAAGCGCCGCATAGCAGCGCTCAGTGCTTTGCAAGGTGCCGTACACCTCGAAGTGCGCGAGTTCCCATCCCACCGCTGTGCGAGCCGTAGCGGGATGATCGTCACCGAGCACTTGATCCTGCAGTGAGAACGTCTCGGCGAAGAGGTCGAGGGCGTCCCGGGGGCGCACACCCGACTCGTGATAGGCGCAAGCCAATTCATACGCGGTGGAGAGCACGTCGGGATGGGTCGCCCCCAATACCTGCCGCTGCTCCCCGAGCACCGCTTCGCCGACCTCCACAGCAATGCGCCAATGACCCGCCATCCGTTCGGCGACGGCCCGACGGCTCTTGGTGTGCAGCGTGTCCCTGTGGTCGGCCCCCAGCCGGGTCGTCTGCGCCCGGAGGGTCGTCCGGGCAAGCTCCACCGCATCCGCGACATGCCCACAGCTCCCCAGCGGAACGATCAGGGCAGAGGAGCACCTCAACGTGTCGATCCCTGTGGGGCCGCATACCGAGACGCGGCGTTCCCTCAGCGTCGCCCCCAGTTTCACTGCGTCGGCGTGGCGATGCGCAGAGGTGTAAGCCCGCAGGAGAACGTCGCCGACAGCCAGAACAGCCTCGTCGCCCTCCGTGAACAGTGCCCGGACGCGCCTGTACAGTGCCTCGACTTGTTCCAGGACCGCCTGCCAACGCCCCAGGTCGGACATGTGGTCGTACGCAGCTGCCAGCACGGTCGCGGCCTCGCGCGTGACGATTTCCTGAGAGTCCCGGGCGAGAAGGCAAGGCAGTACCGGCTGCCATCGCGCTTGTGCGCGACGCCGGTCCGGTGCGGAGTCACGTGGGTCCAGTGCCGTCAGCAGGACATCTGCCCAGCGGGCTGCTTCGCTCTTCTCATCCGGGGTAAGGAGGCCGCGCACAGCGGTGCAGTAGACCGGGCTGACGCGCAGAAGAGCGTCGTCGAACGAGCTGAGACCACACTTGCCCAGGATGGGAAAAGCCCTGCTCAGCTCAGCCGGATGAAGATCGATCTCGATACTGAGAGTGTCGTCATGAGGACGGAACAGCGGGCGCGGCCCGAGGGAGCGGGCGGGGAATGGGGTGGGGCCGAGCAGGGCTGCCGCGTCCAGCACGTGAGCCATCCATCGATCGGCACCCGCAAGGCGGTTGCGTGCCTCTTCAATTCTGGCAACGAGGGATCCTGGGTAGTGATCGGGGCCCCTTCCTCCGAAAACGGCCCGCGGACGGTCCCGCAGAGCATGCAGGAAGCCTTCGACCGTCGTATTGCCACGCTGGAGCCAGGCTTCCGCATAGGCGAGTGCCAAGGGCAGGTCGCCAAAGGCGTCCGCGATCCGTTCGGCGTCCTCGATTCCGAGCCGGACGACGTTGGTGCGGAGATAGCCCGCTGCCTCCTGCCTGTCCCAGGGCTCGACGGGCACAACCTCCGCCCAGCCTCCCCACTCGGCAGCGGGCCCGGATGTTGTGATCAGTACGTGCCCGGCCCCGCCACCCCGATGGAACCGGTCGTAGTCGGTCCAGCTGCGCAGACCATCGATCACCACAAGTGAGGGCTTCTCACCGTTGCACGGGGCAACCCCCACCAACGGGTCGCCGTGGTCCAACGAACCTCCTCTGGCCCTGATCCAGTGCACCGATCCGAATCGTGCGGCGTTGAGGTGCACCCACTCGGCGGCGATCTGGCGCTTACCGACGCCGAACGGGCCGGCCAGGACGGTAGTCCCCCAGGGGGCTTGGGACACACGCCGGTCGAGTGCGGCCAAGTGTTGTCGTCGTCCCCAGAAGCGCGGGTTGCGCGGTGGCACAGCACCTGGTCTGTGCTCGGCGGCCGGCCACGGCGTGAGCACCCGTGCTGCGGCCGTCTCGTTGCTCACTCGTCTCTCCCCACCGTCATCGCATGTCCGCCAACCAGTCATTGGTGACAGTCAGATGACTCAGCCCGACGCCCTCCTGAGCCCATCGCTCCCCCTTCAGAAGAACGTCGACGACCGGTTCCAGGTCATGGCCTTCGCCGAGCCACTTCACGAGGGCCTTCGCCTCCTCACGTGTGCGGCTGCGCTCCTTGCCCGGGAGGGGGGTGCCCACGGCGACGAGGTCCCGGTACAGAACACGCGTGGGTCTCACCGGCGGCAGGCCCGAGTCGACGGCTGCGTGCATGGCCTTGAGTGGGATCTCCAAGCCGCTGACGTCGAGGTCTCCGAAATAGCGGATCTCCCTGAACGGCGTCGTGGCATGTCCGCCGGCGCCGTGGTGGGATCCGATGCTGCGCACCGACGCCGTGAATGAGCGGCCGACTCCCCACGCCACACACGCGATGCGGTGCTGGTGTCCGACCTCTCGCAGACGACGGACGAGAGAGGTGTACGTGGCCGAGTTCTCGACGACGAGCAGGACGTCACCACCGCTCAGTGATGTGCTCTGTTCGCCCGGGCTGAACCGGGAAATACGAGCGTTGAGAAGGGGCGGGTCGGTCGGGAAAGCCCTGATCAGCCTATAGAATTCAGCACGCTTCTCAAAAAGAGGGCCGCCGAACCCCTTGTGATCCAGACATTTCTCCGGCTCCGGGAATTCCGTGATGTAAGCGTGTTTTCCGAAGATCTCCAGAGCGCGTTCCCTGAGCGGAACCTCCAACACCGGACCATGCACGGTGTGCAACCAGCTGCTGATGGCTCCATAGGCGACCTCCTGCTTCGGAGTGAATCGCCGCTGTTCCTTGATCAACGCATGCAGTGCGGGGTGATGGAGGGTTCGCCTCCTCGCCTCGGGTTCTCGCGCCGCCCGCAGGGGAAGGAGATGGATTCCCGCCGGCTCTCCAGCCTTTTCACGCATGAGCTGAACGCTGCCACCACTGACGAGAACGGCAAGACACCGGCGCAGTGTCTCTTCCTCCGGGTCACTGTCCGGACCTGCTCGATAAACAGCTCTGAGGGCTTCAAGCAGTTCCGGTCCTCGAACCCGTTTGGCTCCGCAGCCGTTCCACTTCTTCGACTCCGCCCACTGATACAGACTCTCCAGCAAGTCCGCGGAAAGCCGCTCCACTCCTGACGTCATCCGGAAGCCGCTTCACGTGACGAACGCTGGTGGTAACGGACCGCCGCAATGTCACCGCCGGCCCCGTCCCTCAATGAAGCGATGCGCCGACCGACCGATCGATCGGCCACCGAGAGGTACCGGCGCCGCGCCCGGAGGTCGGCATCGTTGCGCATCCTGATGACAAGGGGAAATACGTCCAACGCGGTCTTGTCGTACAGACCTGTGGTGTAGATGAGCTGCACACCGAGTGCGGCTGCCACCGATTGTTGGAGGCGGAGCAGGTAGAGGGCAGAGGCCCGGCCGATCGGGTTGTCGAGGAAGAGAACACCGGAATACTGACGTCGTACCTGGCCCCGGTCGTTGGCGCGGAGCGCAGCCATGGTGCAGTACAGGACGATGGCGGCGGTGAGGATTTGCCCCCCGGAGAAGATGTCCTTGGTCTGCGCCACCCGCACCCGCTCCACGGCCAGCCCCATGTCCGGTTTGAGTACCGTCACGCGGAAGCCGTTGGGTGCGACCGCGGCTTCGACACCCTTCAGCACGAGTTGACGGGCATCACGGTTTCCGCGGCGGTCCTGTCCCTCCTCCGCAGCATCGTCGACAACCCGGCCCAGCAGTTCCGCCAGCACCTCGTCGGTCACCTCGGGAAATCCGATCTGCAGGAACTGCTGCCCGGACCAACTGCCGAGCCCTTCCGGCAACTGGGACAGGCGCTGGGCACGCTTCAGAGTGCGCAATGCGTCCCGGACCTGCTGGACGAACTGGAGCACGATCTGCTTGCGATGGCGGTCGATCGAGTCCAGGTCGATCTCCAGCGTCCGCAGTCGGGGGCGCAGGTCCGCCGCCCACGTACCGGCGTGGACGGGCAGATCGTCCCGCGCGGTGTGGAGCATGACTCTGCGGCTTGGCGACTGCAGTTCTTCGAAACGGGAGTCCGCCGCATGGGCGGCGAGACGGTCGGCCAGCGCCCGCTCAGCCTTCTCCGCGTTGTCAGCGATCCGCTGTGCGGCGGAGTGCTCACCGAGGAGCAGGCCATGACGTTCGCGAGCGGCCGCGGCATCGCCTTCGTATGCCAGGACCATCTCGGGTGGTTCGGCATGCTCCTCGGAAGGCTCGCCGAAGACATCGGCCAGCATCTTGAAGGCGCGAGCAGTCTGACGGGCATCGGCCTGTTCCTGGATCCGCTTGTCCAAGAGGTGCCGGAGGTCGGTGGTGAGCGCTGCGGCCTCGTCCCGCGCTTGCTCCGTCGCCGTGACAAGTCGTTCGCCATGCGCGGCATCGCGCGGTGACCCGTACGGTGCCAGGTCAACAGCGCCCACGTCCGGATGAGCGTCGTCGATAGTGTCCCGAGCAGCCCGGCAGCGCACCACTACCTCGTACAGTGCGTCCAGTCGGGCGCGTGCTGCGGTCACCTGTCGTTCGGCACGCGCCCGGCCGGCGTCCAATGCGGCGGTGTCCACCCCCTCGGAGCCCTTGAGCAGTCCACGGGCCATCTCGCGCTCGCGCTCGGGGACGGAGCCCAACGCCTTCCCCGCGGCCTCCTCCTCCCTTTCGGCCTGCTCCAGGTCCGCCTTGAGGCTGACGCCGACCGCCACCCGACCGTACTCGTCGGCGGCAGCACGGTAGACACTGCGGAGCACCTCCAACGGCTGTTCGGGCATACCGTGCTGCTCGGCCGCATCGCCTTCGGTTCCCCGAACGGGCAGGCCGGCCAATTCGTCCTGAGTGCGGGTAATCGCGGCCCGCAGCATGTCGACCGTGCGCCGGGCGTCTGCCGCGGCGCGGCGGGCGTTCTCCGCTCCGGCGCGGGCATCGGTTGCGATCTGCCGATGCTCTCGTGCCGTCCCGCGCAGTCGCAGCGCTTCTGCTTGCCAACCCGTGATCGGTGCCGCCATACGAACAAGTGCCCTGAGAGATTCGACGCGGCGGTCCAGGGCGGCCTGAGCTTCACCAAGCCCGGAATGGTCAACGCGTGCCGTCCGCAGCCGCTCGGCGGTTTCGTCCCTGAGGTTCTTCGCGGCTGCGGCCTTGCCCCGGGCTTCGAGGACCCGTTCCTCGGCGAGGGTCAGGGCATCGTGCAGAGCAGCAAGGTGCCCCGGGGGACAAGTCTCCCGCCACTGCTCAAGCCGGGCCAGGAATTGGCCATGGTTGCGTAGCGTCTCGTCGAGGACGGCCATTCGCCGATGATGGCCTTCTCTCCGGGCGGTCAGCTCAATGCGCTCCGATTCGCCGGCGCGCTCGTCGTACAGGCCGGGATGGGCCGGTACGACGAAGCCGACTCCTGGAGGCAGGCCCCCCTCTCCCTGGAGCGAGGCCGTCGTTCCCAGAGCAACAAAGCCAGTCGTCGTAAGCCCCTCGGATCCGATGATCTCGGCGGCGACTTCGAGCTGGTCGGCATCATTGCAGAGCACTCCAGTGGTCAACTGAGGGAAGAGCTCAACGAGTTCCGCGCGACGCGCCACATCAGGGATGGAGGCGAGGTACTCCCATCCTGTGCAGGCGGGAATCTGCCGCTCGTGCAACAGGTCGCAGATCCGCACCGCCTCCAGTGACGAAGGCAGCAGGTCGCTCCTCTCCAGCGAGGTGAGTGCGCGTTCGTCCGCCGCCACGGCAATACGGACGTCGATCCTGACGGTCTCGGCATCCTCCTGAGCCCGGGTCAACCGGTCGGAGAGTCCTGCGGCTTCGATGTCGAGTTCCGACCATTCGCCGCCGTACAGGCCGGCGGTCTGGAGGTCTTCGGCGAGCCGTCGCATCGTGTCGTGGGCGGCCCCGTGGTCACGGCGCGCCAAGTCGTGGGCATGCTCGGCATCGGCCAACTCGCCTACTCCCGCCTCGTACTCTGTCCCGATCTGCTCGTAACTGCGCTCCAGACGCTCCACCGTCTGTTTGGCCTCGGCCACTCGCTCACGATGAGCTGCGGCCTCGGACTCGGCCAGAGCAGCCGCCTCCCCCACTTCCAGCCCATCGGGCACCAGTCCGTCCCGTACGGCGGCCACGATCTCCCCCTGGACCTCGATGACCCGGTTGTCCAGGAGACCCGCCCCGGCTTCCGCTTTCGCTGCCGCCGCGACCGCCGCGTCGTGTTCGGCCTGCGCGGTCCGGGCTTCCCCGTCGCTCTCGGCGGCCCGCAGACCGAGTGCGTCCGACTCCTCGTTCAAGTGGCACACCATGCTGTGCAGTGCTTGCCACAGGACTCGGGCGGCCTCGTCACGAGCGGCGAGCGCGGGCCGGGCCGCCGCCTCCGTCTCGGAGACACGCGTCCGCAGACGCCGGGCAAGGGCGACGGCTTCCAGATCCCGGAGGACGGCGGGAACGGCCTGCCAGCCCTTTTCGATCGCTACGGCCTCCTCCCACCCTTGTTGCGCCGCGCGATGATTCTGTTGTGCCTCGTCCAATCGCAACTGCGCCACCAGCTTGGCCATCTGAGTGGCGACTGCGGCCGCGTGCCTGTGCGCCTTCTCGGCCCTGCGAACCTCGTCCTTCAGTTGTGCGGCGGCCTGGTCACGGTCGGCGAGCGACCGCTTCTCGAGGGCGGCACGTGCCCGGACCTGCTGGACGAAACGGTCGAGAGCAAGACGGCTCTCCCTCAGTTTCGCGTCGGCGGCACTCCGCTGCTCCCGTGCCGCGTCCAGCGGTGCCAGGACGGCCAAGGCTTCCCCGACGAACGTCTTCTCCAGTTCCAGGACGCCGCGGTCCGCCAGCTTCCCGGCGTATGTCGTCAGCACCTCGGCGAGGTCTCGTGCGGGCTGAAGTGGCAGAACCGCACTGAGCAGGAAATTGACGAATGCCTGGTCGCTGCCGAGTGAGAAGGCATCTGCCGCTTCTCCCTCGTCACTGTTCATCGCCCGCTGGTACCGGAACAATTCGGGGTCGAGTCCCAGTGCCATGAGCCGGTCTGTCCACTCGCCCTGGAGTTGGAAGTTGCGGTAGCCCAGGGCAGGGTCTTCCACGTCGGCGAGTCTGAGCCGCTCGCAGTATTCGGAGAGGCCGAGGTAGGTGTCGTTCTCCTCGACCGGTAACGTCTCCAGGTCAAGTGTGGGCCCCGGCCGGAAGTGGTACCAGCGCTCGACCAGATCGGACTCGTCGGATGTCCGGCGCTCCTTCCACTGGCTCACCTTTCCGGTCACCAGCCGTTTTCCGCTGGCGGCGTGCGTCCACTCCAGTACGACGTGCGCCACATCCTTGCGCCCCACGAAGCCGGCCAGTGTCCGGGGATTGCGAGTGCCCACGGCGTTTCGGCGCCCAGGCAGCAGGACGGAGAATATGAGCTTGATCAGTACCGACTTACCCCCGCCGTTCTCGAGGAACAGCACGCTTGCAGGTGAAGGACGGCGCAGCGGCTCCTGGATGTCGAAGATGTCGCCCTGCCGGCTGTTGCTCACGGGGGCGCCGACTCCACTCAAGTCGAGCAGGACGTCCTCGTACCGAGCGGCCTGCGGCCCCACCCCTCGCAGCAGGACACGGGACAACTCATACATGGAACAGCCCCTCGTCCGCCGTGCCCGGTGCTTCTGAGTCCACAGCCCGGTCAGCGGACTGCGGCGGAACCGGCCGCAAAGTGCCACGTGAGGAGATCGGCACGACCCCGAGAGCGAGCAGTTCGTCGAATGCGCTGGTAGACGCCATTTCGCGGACCTGAAGCTGGTAGCGCGGGGTTGTCCGGTACCAACCGTCCTCCCCCGCTCCCGCTACCGCCAAGAACCCTTGATCAGTGAGAAAATTGAGAGCCCTGGTGATCATGCCTTTCGTCGAGTTCATCGCCAGTCGGCCGTCTTTGGTGAGAGCCGCTTCCGGACGACGGGCGTACGTGCTCCACACCTTCTCAAGCTCAGGTGCGTCGGCCGGCGTATCCCCACCGGCCTCCGTGGCCGCCGCCTTCTCGCTCAGCCGATCACAGGTATCACGTACCGCCCTGTCCACTGCCTCGGCACTGACTCGCCCCGTATAGCTGTCGTTGGCAAGGTCGTCGGGGCGCGGAAAGGCCAAGGCGGCGACAGCGAGATGGATGATGCCGTGCAGCAGCCTCTCGCCTTCGCCACGCTGCCTGGCAACCCGCACATAGTCCTCGATCTTCGTCTCGAAGACCGAGTTCGGGAGCGCCGCCAGGGCGATACCGATGTCTTCCGTAGCCCCGAGAATCTTCAGACCGAGGCCTCGAGCCGTCCGCTCCGCCAACGCACGGAAATCGCTCTCGGTTCGGTATCTGACCACCAGGTCCCGGTAGGCTCGATCCTTGACAGGCCGCTGCCGCGGACGCATGCCGCAGGCGATGAGCCTCGCGGCGTCCTCTGCGTCGTCCATCGAGATGCCCGGCATCACCCTTCAAACTCCTCGTCTCGCGTGACGTCGTCGTCCGGCTCACCCTCGGGTGCCGTCAAGCGCACCCGAGAGATGAGAAGCTCGTCGCCCCCGAATGAGGGGCTTTCGAGTTCCCCGAGGGTCGGGGTGGCGATCAGCACGGAGTCCTCCCCTCTCAGCACGGCCTCACTGAGGGCCGGGCTGAACGCGTGCACGGCTTCGTGCAGCACCAGCCGCTCGACCGCCGGACCGTGGGCACGCGCCTCGCTCAGCAGCACGCTCAAGGGCCGGGTCTCGTCCACAGCGAGGTCGATGAGCTTCGCCGCGATGCGCTGATCGACCTCGCTGAATCGCGGTGCGTCCCCGTCCGGTTGCACGTCGGGCACGGGCACGGCTCCGGCGTAGACACTGGTCTCCGAACGGACCGTCAGCAGACGACCGACGAGCGTGTTCATCGAGGTCACCGTCGGCGGAGCGGGCGCCACCCCGAATCGGAAGAAGTCGGTGACCGGTCCCACCGCAGTGCCGTTGGGCATGCCGAGCAGTGGTATCAGCAACTGGTTGAAGACATCGATCGCCGCACGCTGGGGAGGCCCGGAGAACTGCTGACGGTCCTGCTCCTTACGGAACAGCGCGCCCGCGCCCTGCAACTTGTTCTGCAACTGCATGTGCCGATGGATGCAGTCCCTGACGATATCGACAAGCCCGGCAGCCTGCTGCTTCTTCCGCGCGTCACGAGCCCCATCACGGTGTTCGGTGATGTTGGTCAGGATGGCGTTCTCGTGTCGGTACCGCGCCTCGATGTGCTCCAGCGCATCCTGCAGCAGGGTAGGAACCTGCTGCTCCCAATCGACAGTCCGCACGTCCCGCCGGGTCGCGTCCAGGTACTGCCGCAAGTACTCCCCGTACTGAACAGTGCGGTACCTGGCCTGCTCTGCGGCAAGTTTCGCGTCCTCCAGCCGACCACGATTGATGAGGTACTCAAGCTTGTGCTCGGCAGCCACCTGCGCTGACTCCACGTCCGTGTCGAGTGCGCCCACCAGAACGTTGATGGCTTCGTCCGTCACCCGCAGGTACACGTGCCCGTCGGAAGTGGAGTGCTCCACGAGCAGCTTGAAGTCGAAGTCGAAGCGACTGTAGTCGCCTGCCCCGTTCACACGGCCGTATCTCCAGGTGAAACCCCGGTCGAGAGTCCCGATGTTGATGAGTTTGTGGAGCACCCATTCGGCGACGGCACGATGCTCGTGCCTCCCCTGCTCCGGCACCTGGAGAGCAGCGAAGTGGCCGACCTGTTCGATGACCTTGGCGTGCTCCGCCCCTTTGTCGAAGTCCATGGCCATCGCGACCTGGTCGATGGTGTGAAGCGCGAGCTCCACCATGTGGTACGGACGAGCGTCGACGCGTCCCAGGCTGCCCTTGTTGTCCTCCAGGGCCTGGAGCGGTGCAGTACACGCAAGCGCTTTCACTCTGCGGACGAGCCCGTCATCCGGCATGTTCACGGATGACTCCGCTGATTCACCACGCACAGCAGGCACTGTAACTATCGGCCGACCCTCCTGGACGGGAAACGCATGGTTTCAGCGCCCATTCCCGACAGACACCCGCTCGGGCCGGTCACTCGCGCCGGCGACGTCCTCACCGAACGCTGCAACGAGGTCCGCCTACAGCAGGTCGGCCGGCAGCCCCTCGACCCCACCGCGCCGTGCTCCGGTTCGCTTGACAGGCGTAGCCGGTACAAGCCGCCAATCAACCTACACCTACCGGCGTTTGGGTCTGGCTCACCCTGGCCGCGCCGACGGGTCTGGTGCAGGTTCGGGTGACAGGTTTGGTCACGCGGCCTGGAGGTCCGGTGTGGTCATGACGGTCTCGTATTCGACGGGTGTCAGGCGGCC
>NZ_JBEXXN010000056.1:0-51082 GCF_040630445.1 Streptomyces sp. NPDC005805 | reverse complement strand
CACACATGACGGTGATCTTCGCGAACTCTCAGACCGCGAAGATCACCACCGTCGACTACAAGCAGCAGTTGATCAATTACCCAACACTTTCTGAGGCGGGCGAGCGGCCGGGCGGCGCGCGTTCAGCCCGTGCACAACTGCGCCGCCTTGCGGACCAGTTCGTACAGGCCGTAGGCCAGGGGCAGGCCGACCCAGCACCAGGACAGGACGATCAGGCCCCGGCGGCGGACACCTCCCCGGTCCCCGGCCGGTCCGGGCCGTTCGCCCGGGCGGGGACGCGCGGCCCGGGCTGCTCCGGGACGCGTGCCCCGGCCGGCGGGGGCACCCGGACCAGCAGGACGCCCAGGGGCATGAACACGGCGTACACCTGGCCGTGGGTGAGTAAGGCGGCGGCGATCCCGCCGGGCCCGGTGCCGTAGGTCTCCGGCATCCGCGCCGACCAGGGGGAGGCGATCAGCACATCGCCGCCGAAGCCCGTGATAGCGATGCCGGTCGCCGTCCCGGGCCGGTCCGGGAAACCGGGGGCCCCTTCACCACCCCTGCCGGACGTGCGCGGTACGGCGGGGCACCGGCGGGATGTACGAGGAGCGCAGGGCGGCGACCAGCGCGCGGCGCAGTTCCCGGTCCTGCTCGGTCTCCACGGCCATGTCGAGCTGGACGACGCCCACCCCCGCCGCCCGCAGCCAGCCGATCCGCCCCGCGACGGTCGCCGGGGAGCCGACGTACGCGCCGGCCAGGGACCGGGCGACGTACGCCGAGAGCCGGCGGGCCGCGCCCTCGGCGTCGGTGGCGGGCGCCGCCTCGGCCCGGCCGCGTTCACGGTCCCGGTCGAGCTGGACCGCGTCCAGCCGGCGGGCCGCGCCCGCACCGGTGGCGGCCAGGCGCACCGCGTCCCGCCGGATGCGCCGGACCCGGGCCTCGGCCTCCTCGTCGGTGGGCGCCGTGACGACGGTGACATGGCGCCAGATCCGGGGGCTCCGGCCGTGGGCCGCCGCCTGCGCGCGGACCTCGGCGATGAGGCGGCGGGTCGCCGTCAGGGGCAGGCTCGGGACCGCGTACACATCGGCGTGACGGGCGGCCAGGGCGACGCCCTGCGGGGAGGAGCCGCCGAAGGACAGCAGCTCGGCGCGGGGCCGGGGGAACAGGCCCGCGCGGGCGCCGCGCACGGTGTAGAACTCGCCCTCGTGGTCGAAGTCCTGATGTTCCGTCAGACTGCGCCGGAACAGCTCCAGGTACTCCCCCGCCCGCCGGTACCGGTCCGCCTTGGGCAGGAGGTCCCCGTCGCGCGCCACGTCCGCGTCGCTGGAGCCGACGACCAGATGGGCCGAGGCGCGCCCGCCGGAGAGCCGGTCCAGGGTGGCCAGGGTCCGGGCGGCGGCGGTGGGCGCCGTCGTCCCGGCCCGGTGGGCGACCGCGGTGCGCAGCCGGCTGGTGGCCGCCAGCGCCCAGGCGGCCACCAGCCAGGGGTCCGGCCAGGAGCTGGACTGCACGACGAGGGCGCTGTCGAGACCGTCCTCCTCGTGCTCGCGGGCGGTGCGCGCGATGTGCTCCGGGTCGGCGTCCCGCTCCCGGGGGTCCGGGGCGAAGCGGAGGACCTGCCGTTCCTCGGGGGTGTCCCCGGCGACGGGGGCGGCGCGGACCCCACCGCGTATGTCGAGCTCCATACGGGCGCCTCCTCAGCGGGCGGCCGGGCCGAGCCGGGTCAGGGTGTCGAGGACCTTGGCCCGGCTGACGAAGACCTCGGGCGGCAGGGAGACATAGAGCTGGATGGTGGTGACCCCGGGGCGGTGGTAGCGCAGGATCCTCTCCCGGCACTCCTCGGGAGAGCCGCTGATGAAGAGGCCGTCCACCACCTCGTCGGGCAGCGCCTTCTGCGCCCCGTCCACGTCGCCCTCGGCCCAGCGTTCATGGGACTCGCGCAGCAGCTCGCCGTGGCCCAGCCACTCGTGGAACTTCCGGTAGGGCTCCCGGTTGAGGATCCAGGCGAGGAAGGGGCGGGTGGCCCGGTGGGCGTAGTCGGTGTCGTCGGTGGGGCAGACGAAGACCTTGACGACCAGCTCCTTCCCCGGCGGCTGCGGGCCGACCGCGTCCAGCACCTTCGGCACGTCCTCGGGGAAGAGGAGGTTGGTGATCGCCCCGTCGCCCTCGCGGAAGCCGAGGCGCAGCATCCCGGGCCGCAGGGCGCCGAGGATGACCTTCACGGGTTCGGCGGGCGGGTGCGGCAGGCGGTAGCCGGTGATGGAGAAGGTGTCGAAGTCCCCGGCGATGTGCTCGCCGCGCAGCGCCCGGGTGAGGAAGCGCAGCACGTCCCGGGTGCGTTTGAAGGGCTCGTCGAACGGGATGCCGTTGATGTCGGTGACATGGGCCGGCACCGAGGCGCCGATGCCCAGCAGCAGCCGCCCGGGGGCGAGTTGGGCCAGGGTCGCGGCGGTCTGGGCGAGCACGGCGGGGCCGCGGGTGTGCACGGGCACGATCCCGGTGGCGATGCGCAGCGACGGCGACCAGGCGGCGACGGTGGCGAGCGGGGTGAAGGCGTCGGTGCCGCCGCCCTCCGCGCTCCACACATCGGTGTAGCCGAGGTCGGGCAGCCGCTCGACGAGGAAGCGGTGCCGGTCGATGGTGAGGCCGGGCAGCGGGAGGGTGATGCCCCACTTGGGCGGCAGGGGCACGGCGGGCGGGTGGGAGAGGGGCGGATGGGAGACGGTCATGAGGACACCCGGACGGTCGTGAGGTCGATGAACCAGGACTGCGGCTGGACGAACCCCCGGACGGCCGGTGACAGCGCCCGCGGGTTGCGGTCGTTGACGACGAAGAGCCAGGGCGCGTCGGCGGTGACCAGCTTCAGCGCCTCCCGGTAGTCGGCCTCGCGGGCCGCCCGGTCGGGGGAGGCGGCGGCGGAGGCGAGGAGTTCGTCGACCTTCGGGTTGCCGTAGTGGCCGGTCCAGAACGGGCTGCCGGTGCCGATGAACAGCGGCAGCAGCGCCTCGGACTGGAAGAGGGTCGTGGACTGGGCGATGGCCTCGGAGCCGAGGGCGACCTCCCCCTTGGCCTCCGCGCCGATCAGGGTGGACCAGTCGGTGGTGCGGATCTCGGCCCTGATGCCCACGGCGGCCAGATCGCGCTGGACCGCCTCGGCGATCGGGACGGGGATCAGGTTGCCGGAGCCGCCGGTGGGCACGGTGACGGAGGTGGTGAAGCCCTTGGCGTGCCCCGCCTCGGCGAGGAGCCGGCGGGCCTTGGCCGGGTCGTGGTCGTAGACGTCGCCCGCCGGGTCGTGGGCGAAGGTGCCGCGGGGGGCCGCCTGGCGGGCCGGTTCGGCGGTGCCGTGCAGCAGTTCCTCCGCGATCGCCTCGCGGTCGATCGCGTGGTTGGCGGCCCGGCGGACGCGCGGGTCGCGCCAGGGCCCGGCGGTGGTGTCGAGGATCCAGTACCAGAGGTGGTCGTAGCTGTTGGTGAGGATCTGCGCCTTGTCGGCCCTGAGCGAGGGGATGTCGTCGGGGTTGGGGTACTCGATCCAGTTGACCGCGCCGGAGCGCAGGGCCGCGGTGCGGGCGGCGGCGTCGGGGAGCGCCTTGACGACGAGGCGGTCCACCTTGGGCGCGCCGCGCCAGTAGGCGTCGAAGCGGGCGAGTTCGATCTCCTCGCCGGGCTTCTGGCGGACGAAGCGGAACGGGCCGGTGCCGACGGGCTGTTCGGAGAACTTCGCGGACCCGGTCTTGCGCACGGCGGCCGGGCTGGCGATCAGGACATGGGCGAGGTCCTGCGGGAAGTGCCCGTTCGGCTTCGCGGTGACCAGCCGGACGCGGTCCTCGGCGAGCTTGGTGTACCGGGTGATGCCGCCCGCGTACTCGCCGGCGGCGGCACCGAGGGCCTCGGTCCAGTGCGGGCTCTTCTTGTTGAGGTAGCGGTCCAGGTTGAAGAGGACGGCGTCGGCGTCGAAGGCGGTGCCGTCGTGGAAGGTGACGCCCTTGCGGAGGGTGAAGGTCCAGGTCCGGCGGTCGTCGGCGACCTCCCAGGAGGTGGCGAGGGCGCCGGTGATCTCGGGCGGGCCGTCGGCCCGGGACAGGTCGTAGCGGGTGAGGCCCTCGTACAGCTGGAAGCCGACCAGGCGCTTGCCCTCGAACCCGGCGCCGCCGATGACGGTGTCGGGGTTGGGGATCTTGCCGGTGGCGCCGATGGCGAGGGTGCCGCCGCCGGTGCCGCGCCCGTCGGCGTCCTTGCCGCCGGCGGCGGAGCCGGTGCCGCAGGCGGTGACGGCGAGCAGCAGGGCGGCGGCGAGTCCGGCGACGCGGAGGGAGGTGCGGTGGCGGGTCGTGGTGGCGGTAGTGGCCGTGGCCTGTGGTCGGGGATGCGGGTGGTGCGTCATGGCTTCCTCGGGGTCGTCGGGGTCGGGACGGGCGGGTGAGGTTCGGGGGCGAGGCCGGGTCCGGCGGCGGGCGGGGGTGTGTGCCCGTCGGCGGCGAGCAGGGCGCGGGTGTACGGGTGGCCGGGCGTGTCCCAGACGGCGGCGGTGGCGCCCTCCTCCACCACCCGCCCGCCGCGCAGCACCAGGACCCGGTGGGCGAGGTGCCGGACCACGGCGAGGTCGTGGGAGATGAACAGATAGGCCAGGCCGAGGCGTTCCTGGAGCCCGGTCAGCAGGTCGAGGACCTGGGCCTGCACGGTGGTGTCCAGGGCGGAGGTGGGCTCGTCGCAGACCACCAGCTCGGGGGCGGTGGCCAGGGCCCGGGCGACGGCGACGCGCTGGACCTGCCCGCCGGACAGCTCGCGCGGATAGCGGCGGGCCAGTACGGGGTCGAGACCGGCCTGCCGGAACAACTCGGCCACCCGGTCCGGGCGTTCCCGCCGGGGCACCCCGTGTACGCGCAGCGCGAAGGCCACGGCGTCCCCGGCGCGCAGGGCGGGGTTGAGCGAACCACGCGGCTGCTGCGGCACGAACTGGAGGCGGGCGCGGACGCCGCGTCCGGTCCGGCCGCGCAGCCGGTACGGGTCGTGCCCGGCGAAGCGGACGGTCCCCCGGTCGGGGGCGAGCAGCCCGAGGGCGAGCCGCGCCAGGGTCGACTTGCCCGAGCCGGACTCGCCGACCAGGGCGACCGTCTCGCCGGGCGCCACGCGCAGGGAGACCCCGTCGACGGCGGGCGGTCCTGCGGAGGCGCGGTAGCGCTTGGTGACGTGGTCGAGCCGGAGCAGGTCCGGGGCGGGGGCGGCGGGCGGGCCCGGGGCGGGGTCGTTGCCGGTCACGGGCGGGACCGGGGCGGGTCCCTGGCCAGTGCCGGTGGCCGCCCCCGGGACGAGGTGGGGCCCCGCACCCGGGCCCGGGCCCGGGTGGTGCCCGGCGACCGGGACGGGCCCGGTGTTCTCGGTCGGCCGGGGGCGGGGGGCCCGGCCGGGCAGGTCGGGGGTCATCCGCGGCCTCCCCCGGGCAGCGCGGCGGCCACCAGCGCGGCCGCGTACGGGTGTTCGGGCGCGCGCAGCAGTACGTCCACGGGGCCGCTCTCCACGATCCGGCCGGCCCGCATCACGGCCGCCCGGTGCCCGATCCGCCGGGCCACGCCCATGTCATGGGTGACCAGCAGGAGCGCGATACCGCGCTCCTCGACGAGGTGGGCGAACAGGTCCAGGACGCGGGCGCGCACCAACGCGTCCAGGGCGGTGGTCGGTTCGTCGGCGATCAGCAGCCCCGGGCCGCAGGCGAGGGCCAGGGCGACGGCGGCCCGCTGGCGCAGTCCGCCGGACAGCTCGTGCGGGTGGCTGCGGGCGACGCGCACGGGGTCGGCCACCCCGGCCGCGTCGAGCAGCCCGGGTACGGCGGCCCGGGCTGCGCGGCGGCCGTCGGTGACCCGGTGGCGCAGCAGCACCTCGGTGAGCTGTGCGCCGACACGGCGCAACGGGTCGAGCGCCGCGTCCGGGTCCTGGGGGACGTAGCCGACGCGCCGGCCCCGGATGCCGGCGAGCGCGCGCTCGCCGAGGCCGCCGAGTTCGGTGCAGGAGAGGCGTACGCTGCCGCGCACCTCGGCGGCGCGGCCGGGCAGCCCGATCAGGGTCCGGGCGAGGGTCGACTTGCCGCTGCCCGACTCCCCCAGCAGGCAGAGCGCGGTGCCGGGGGCGACGCTCAGGGAGACCCCGTCCACGGCACGGACCGGGCCGTCGGGGCCGTGGTGGACGACGGTGAGGTCCCGCACGTCGAGCCGTTCGGCGCGGACGGCGCGGGCGTGGGAGGTGGTCATCGTCCGGCCTCCGTCCGGAGGTTGCGGCCGGGGCCGGTGTGGCGGCGCAGCGCCTCGCCGAGGATGTTGAAGACGACGGAGACCAGCAGGACGGTGATCGCGGGGAGGGCCGCGACCTCGGGGCTGGTGAGCAGGCTGGGCCTCAACTCGTCGAGCATCGCGCCCCATTCGGCGGCCGGCGGCGGTACGCCCAGCCCGAGGAAGGACAGCCCCGCCGCGTACACGACGGCGAGGCCGACCAGGGAGGACGCGTAGACCAGCAGGACGGGGGCGACGACGGGCACCACCTGACGCAGCGTCACCGCCGCCCGCCCGGCGCCCGTGACCCGTGCCGCCTCCAGCCACTCGGCCGTGCGCACCCGGCGTACCTCGGTGAAGGCCACCCGGGTCACGGCGGGGGTGAGGACGACGGACAGGGAGACGACGGTCGCCGCCAGGCCGGGCCGCATCACGGTGGCGATGGTGAGGGCGAGCAGGACGCCCGGGAAGGCGTAGAGGACGTCGAGCGTGCGGAGGAGGGCGTGTTCGGTGGCCCGGCCGCCGAGCCCGGCGACGATGCCGAGGACCGCGCCCGCGGCGGTCGCGACGGCGACCGGCAGCAGGCCGCCGAGCAGGGAGGGGCCCGCGGCGGCGAGCAGGCGGCTGAGCAGGTCGCGGCCCTGGGTGTCGGTGCCGAGGAGGTGCCCGGGGCTGCCGGGCGGGAGGAGGCGGTCCCGCAGACTGCCCGCCTCCGGGTCGTACGGCGCGAGCAGCGGTCCGGCGACGGCCAGGACCAGCAGCGCGGCGGCGCCCAGCGCGGGGATCAGGAGTCCGGGGCGGCGCAGCACGCGTCGGCGCGGGGTCGGCGGGGCCGGTGCCTGTGCGGCGGGGCGGGACGCCGGGTGCGCCTCGGGGGCGAGCGGCGGCGCGGGGCTCGGGGCGGTCACAGCGCACCCCGCAGCCGGGGGTCGACGAGGGCGTGGGCCGTGTCCACCACGATGTTCACGCCGACGAAGGCGACGGCGACGAGGAGGACGCCCGCCTGGACGAGCACCAGGTCGCGTGCGGTGAGCGCGTCGTAGAGCAGCCGGCCGAGGCCGGGCCAGGCGAACAGGGTCTCCACGAACACCACCCCCTCCAGCAGATAGGCGAGTTGGAGCCCGCCGATGGTCAGCAGCGCCGGGGACGCGTTGTGCACGCAGTGGCGGAGCACGGCCGTGCGGCCCAGGCCGCGGGCGCGCAGCCCGTCGGCGAGGTCGGAGCGCAGGACGTCCCCGAGGGCGGTGCCGAAGACCCGGGCGGTCAGCCCGAGGGGCACCAGCGCGGCGGCGACGGCGGGCAGCACCAGGTGGTGCAGCCGGTCGCCGGTCCCGCCCCCGGCGAACACGTCCTGGGTGCCGCCCGCCGGGAACCAGCGCAGCCCGACCGCGAAGACGGCGATCAGCAGCAGGGCGACCGAGTACTGCGGCGCGGAGACGGCTAGGGTGCCGAGCGCGCGGGACAGCCGGCCCACCGGTCCGTCCGGCCGGGCCGCGCCGAGCGCGCCCAGCAGGGTCCCGCCGGTGAGGACGAGGAGGAAGGCGGCGCCCGCGAGGACGAGGGTCTGCCCGGCGGCGGGCAGCAGCAGGTCGCCGACGGGGCGTTGGGCGGAGACGGACATGCCGAGGTCGCCCCGGAGGGCGTGGCCGAGCCAGTGCGCGTACCGCACCGCGAGGGGTTCACCGAGGCCGAGCCGCTGCTCCAGGGCGGCGCGGGCCTCGGCGGGCGCGCCGGGTCCGAGGAGCGCGGTGACCGGGTCCCCGGGGACGAGGGCGACGGCGGCGAAGACCACGACGGTGACGCCGAGCAGGGTGGGCACGGCGAACAGCAGCCGTCGTGCGAGGTACCGCCTCATCCGCCGGCCTCCCGGCGCGGTGCGCCGGGCCGCCCGGCGGGGCGGCGGGGGTGGGCGGTCATGCGGGTCCTCCAGGGTGGGGCGGGGCGGTTTCCGGCCGGGGGGCGTCGCGGCGGGTGGGCGGCGGTGGGGCGGTTTCCGGCCGGGGGGCGTCGCGGCGGGTGGGCGGCGCGGGGGGCGGCCGGGCGGGGGGCCGCGTCGGTGTCCGCGTCGGTGTCCGCGTCCGTCTTCGGGTCGCTTCCGGGTTCGCTTCCGGGTCCGCTTTGGTCGCCGCCGTGACGAAGCGTGCGGGAGGCCGACGGCCCGCAGCCAGCCAGGTGTTGATGCTGATACCCGGGGTCATGGGATCCGTCGTACGGAAGACACGATTCCCTCATGTGCGCGTGATCCGGCCATTGTTGACCCGGCCCGGGCCCCGACCTACGCTCTCTTTATGGTCATTCGGCGAACCGACTTCACGCTGGTCGGTATCGGCGGCTCGTGGCACCGACGGTGTTTCGACGAGTCCTGTCGCCCGTCCGCCGGGCGCTGACCGGACGCGCTCTCCGGTCCTTCCGCGTCTTTCCGCGCGCCTTCCGCGTCCTTCCCACGTCTTTCCGCGCGCCTTCGCCCTGCCGTGGCCCGATCCGCACCCCCGCCCGCTCGTCCCGCGCCCACCGCGCGGGGCGGACCGGCCGGTTGCCGCGGGCCCGCGCCCGCCACCGGGACCGCACCCCGGACACGCCACCGCCGAGGGGACCTCACGTGAAGCCGTACCGCCGCAGACCGATCGACCGCCTCCGTGCTCTGCCGGGAGGTTCCCGGTGACGGCCCTGACCACCGCACAGGGGTGGCGCGACCCGCACGCGCTGCACGCGGAGATAGACAACCCGCTCGACCTGATCGCCGGACACCAGCTGCTGCCGGAGGCGGAGGACCGCGCGCCGGGCCGGGCCCGGCGCCGGCTGATGTCGGTGGCCACCGGGTGCGACTGCGGGCACCCGGCCTGCGCCGGGCACGAGCCGCACCCGGCGGCGGCGCCCGTCACCCGGGTCTTCCTCGCCGAGCGGCACCCGGTCGCCAGCGCCGGACTGCGCAGCGTCCTGGCCGCCGACCCGGGGACGACGGTGGTCGGCAGCACCGGCCAGCCGCACCGGCTGCCGGAGGCGCTGCGCCGGGTACGGCCGGACGTGGTCCTGCTGGGCCGGGGCGGCTCGCTCGCCGAGGACCTGGCGCTGGTCGCCCGGCTGCGGGCGGCCGACGTGGTGCCGGACAGCCGGATTCTGCTGCTGCGGCGGGCGGAGAGCACCGCCGAGGCGAGCCGGATGCTGCTCGCCGGTGCGAGCGGCTGCTTCCCGCTGGACCTGCCCGAGGAGCGGATCATCCGAGCGGTGGCGCTGGCCTCGGCGGGCGGCTCCGTCTTCCTGCCCGCCCCGCCCCCGCCCCGGGCCGCGCAGTCGGCGGGCCTCGCCGGGCAGGCGGAGGAGCCGCTGCCGCAGCACTGCGGCCTGACCGACCGCGAACGCCAGGTGCTCGCGCAGCTCGCGTGCGGGCTGAGCAACGCGGAGATTGGGCGCGAGCTGGCGCTCGCGGAGGCGACGGTGAAGAAGCACCTGACCCACGCGATGCGCAAGATCGGCCAGTCGGACCGGTTGCGGGCCGCGCTGTACGCCCACCGCCACGGCCTGGCGGTCTGAACCTTCACGCCCCTGCGGGGCGCGCCTGCCTCCGCGTCCCGCACCCGGTCCGGGCCGTGCCCGGTCCGCCCCCGGCCCAGGCCCGGTTCTGGCGTGCGCCACCCGCAGGGAAGCGCCCGCCCGGACGCCGGGGCCGGACCCGGCGCGGCGCGGACCGGGCCCGGGGGAGCTTCCGGCCGCCCCGCCGAGTCGGCGGGGCGGTTCGCTGTGCGCTGCCGTCCGGGCCTGCCTGGCGGCGGCCGCAGCACCCACCCGAGCGCCTGGCGACGTGCCCCCCTCCCGCAGAGCGACCCCTCCGCCGGGCGTCACGCCCGCCCCCGCCCCGGCGGAGTCCGGAACCCCCTGCGGGCATGCGCCACAGAGCGCCCCCGCCTCGGCACGCGCCTCCGGCCACCGGCGCCCCCGCCGCCGCAGCGGGCCCGGACCACCCCAGCGGGCGCGCCCGCACAGCGACTCTGCGTCGCAGCCACCGCCGCGGCGGGCGCGGCCAGCAGAGCAACCCCGCCCCAGCGCCCGCCCGGGCTCGCTCGCGCGAGCGCCTGGCATGTGCCCGCAGAGCGACCCCTCCGCCGGGCGTCACGCCCGCCCCCGCCCCGGCGGAGTCCGGAAACCCCTGCGGGCATGCCCGCAGGGCGACCCGGTCGCGGCGGGCGCGCCCGGTCGACGACGCCCGCGCACCCCCAACCCCCCACCCCCACGGCGACCTTCGGAGTACACCCCCCCGCGCCGATCGTCGCCAGGGGTGCCGCCTTTCGGGGCTTCTGGGGCGGTCACCGGGGTTCGTAGCGTTTCCGGGGACGAGGAACCGACCGGTCCGCCCGACCGGCAGCCTGGCGAAGGAGATCCACCATGAGCGATGCGCCCGAAGGAGGCATCGCGCGCGGCGGTCCCCGCGACACCCCGGCGTCCGTTCCGGACGACGGCGCGGGCACCGGGGAGCCCGGACGGCCCCTCACCGCCCTACTGGGCGATCCGCGCGCCCCCGGCCGGCACACCGGCCCCGCCGACCCCCTCCGCAACACCTACCGCGCCATGCCCGAGACCGAGCGCTCCGCCCTGTGGCGGCAGCGGCTGCACGAGGCCGAGGCCGGGCTGACCCGGCTGCTGGCCGCGCAGGACGACGACGTCCCCCTCACCGAGTGGTTCGCCCTCCAGTCGGAGATCTTCGCCGATCTCCCCGACCCGGCGGCCGGCACCGCCACCGACTGGCAGCGGGTGTTCTTCCGGGGACAGGCGCTGATGGAACGCTTTCTCGTGGCGCGCTACGGCGAGGAGTCCCTCGTCCAGTGGGCCCGTGCCAACGCCGAGGTCCACCGCGATGTGGAACCCGACCACGGCCGGGGCGCCGCCGACCCCGTGCACCGGATCGCGCGCCAGGCCGAACTGTACGGATCGGACTACGAGTTCGACGAGGCGACGGACCCGGCACCCGCTACTCCGTCCGCCCGCGCCGCGCTGACCATCACGCATTGCGCCATCTGGGACTACCGCGAGAAGGCCCGCCGCTCCGGCGTCCGGCTCACCCTCGCCTCGCCGTGCACGTACTGCACCGAGGCCCTGTCCGCGAACATCCGCGCCAAGGGCTTCGAGCCGTCGCACCGCCTGCGCAACGGGCCGACCGGGCACGGCTGCCGCTGGGAGGCGGCGGCCACCGCCCCCGCGGCCGAGCCCGGACCCACTCCCCCGCCCGCCGACACCCACACCCCCCGGGAGCAGTAGATGTGCGGAGTCACCGGATGGCTCGACTGGGAGCGGGACCTGCGCGCGCACGCCGACACCGTGCACGCCATGACCGCGACCCTGGCGTGCCGGGGCCCCGACGCGGCCGGGACCTGGCTCTCCCCGCGCGCGGCCCTCGGCCACCGGCGTCTGGCCGTGATCGACCTGGACGGCGGGGTCCAGCCCCTCGCCGCCGGGCCGGCAGCCGCCCCGCACGCACCGGGCGCCGCCCCGCACACCCCCGGCGCGGTCCTCGCGTACAACGGCGAGCTGTACAACCACACCGATCTGCGCCGTGAACTGGAGTCCCTGGGGCACGCGTTCCGCACCCGCTCGGACACCGAGGTCGTGCTCCGCGCCCACCTCCAGTGGGGCGCGGAGGCGCCCCGCCGCTTCAACGGCATCTTCGCGTACGCCCTGTGGGACGAACGCGCCGGGGAACTGCTGCTGGTCCGCGACCACCTGGGCGTCAAGCCGCTGTTCTGGCACGCCCACGGCACCGGTGTCCTCTTCGGTTCCGAACCGAAGGCCGTGCTCGCCAATCCCCTCTTCAGCGCCGAGCTGGACACCGAGGGGATCGCCGAACTGTTCGCGCTGCCCGCCGCCCCCACCGCCGGGCACGGCCTGTTCCGCGGGCTGCGCGAGGTCCGGCCCGGGCACCTGGTGCGGGTGCGCCGCTCGGTGACCCGCGAGTCGCGCTACTGGCAGCTCGTCTCCCGGCCGCACACCGACGACGCCGCGACCACCCGGCGCACCGTGCGCGCCCTGCTCGCCGACGCCGTGGACCGCCAGCTGATGAGCGACGTCCCGCTGTGCACCCTGCTCTCCGGCGGGGTGGACTCCAGCGCCATCACCGCGCTCGCCGCCCTCGGCCGCAGCCGGGCGGGGCAGGGGAAGGTGAGCAGCTTCTCGGTGGACTTCCCCGGCAGCGCCGACCGGGCGCCGGACGCCTGGCGGACCGGCGCGGACGCCCCGTTCGTGGCGGCCGCGGCCGAGCACATCGGGACCCTGCACACCTCCGTCCTCGTCCCCGACGACGATCTGCTGGAGGCCCGGCAGGCCGTGCTGCGGGCCCGGGACCGGCCCGGCTGGGGCGAGATGGACGCCTCGCTGCATCTGCTCTTCCGCGAGGTGCGCCGCCGGTCGACGGTCGCCCTGTCCGGGGAGGCGGCGGACGAGGTGTTCGGCGGCTACCCGTACTTCCACGACCCGGCCGCCCTCGCCTCGGGCACCTTCCCCTGGCTGCACGGCCGGGCCACGCCCGCCGAACTGCTCCGTCCCGAGGTGCGGGCGGAGGTCCGGCCCGAGGAGTACACGGCCGACCAGTACCGGGCCTCGCTGGCGGGGACGCCCCTGCTGCCCGGTGAGCCGGACGGCGACCGCCGGGTGCGCGAGCTGTTCCATCTGGCCCTCACCCGCTGGCTGCCGCCCCTGCTGGAGCGCGTCGACCGGGTGAGCATGTCGGTCGGGCTGGAGGTCCGCGTGCCGTTCTGCGACCACCGGCTGGTGGAGTACGCGTGGAACGTGCCGTGGGCGCTCAAGTCCCCGGGCGGCCGGTCGAAGGGGCTGCTGCGGGACGCCGTGCGCGATCTGCTGCCGCCGCAGGTCGCCGACCGGCCCAAGAGCGGCTACCCGTCCACCCCCGCCGTGCGGTACACCCGGGTGCTCACCGAACGCGCCCATGAGCTGGTCGCCGATCCGGCGGCCCCGGTGTTCGACCTGGTGGACCGCCAGACCGTGCGCCGGGCCCTCGCGGAGGGCCGGACCCTGCCGAGCCCGAGGACCGCGCCCAATCCGGTGGGCGGCCTGGACCATCTGGTGCAGGTGGACGAGTGGCTGCGCGCCTACCGCGTGGGGCTGCGGTGAACGCCCGCCGCCCGCCGGGCGCGTCCCCGGGCACCACCCCGCGCCCCGGGACCACCGGGACCGGAACCACCGGGACCGGGACCACCGGGGCCCCCGCGCGGACCGACCGCACGGCCGGGGCCCAGGCCCCCGCCCCGCGTCCCGCGAACTCCGGCACCGCCGACGCCGGGGCCGGCACGGGCTACGGAGCCGCCGGGACCACCGGGACCACCAGGACCGGTGGGACTGGTGGGACCGGTGAAGCCGCCACCCCGCCCGCCCACACAGCCGCGGCGCAGGCGCCGCCCCCACGTTCCGCGGCCGCCGAGGCGTACCGCGCCGCCGCGCGGCGCTGGACGACCGGGGTCGCCCTGCTCACCGCCCGCCACGGCGAGGAGGTCTTCGCGAAGACCGTCTCCTCGCTCTGCACCCTGTCCCTGGACCCCCTGCTGGTCAGTGTGGCCGTGGACGCCCGCAGCCCGCTGACGGCCGCGGTCCGCGCGAGCGGCCGGTTCGCCGTCTCCGTCCTCGCCGGTCATCAGCAGCCGCTGGCACGGCACTTCGCCTCCCCCGGCGCGGGACGGGCGCTCGGCCTGTTCTCCGTCGCGCCCATGGCCACCGAGGTCACCGGGGCGCCGGTGCTGGAGGACTGCCTCGCCTGGTTCGACTGCCGGCTGCACACCGTGCTGCCCGGTGGGGACCACGCGCTGCTGGTCGGCCGGGTCGCGGCCGCCGACGCCGTCCCCGGCGAACCCCTGCTCTACCACCACGGCGCGTACCACGCGCTGGCCCACCCGCCCGTCGCACCGCCCATGTCACCCACGGGAGCCCGTACATGACCCTGCCCGACACCGCAGCCGACGCCGGGGCCCGCACGGGCGCCGGCACCGGCTCCGCATCCGCATCCGGCGGCGGCCGGGGGCTGCTCAGCGGCGACCGGTACCGTGCCGAACTCGACGACGGACGCGAGCTGTACCTCGACGGGAAGCGGATCGAGGACCCGGCCCGCCACCCGGCGTTCCGGCCCGCCGTCGACGCCCTCGCCGCACTGCTGGACCTCCAGCACGACCCGGAGCACCACGAACTCCTCACCTGGAAGGACCCCGGCACCGGGCAGCGGACCGCCCGCGCCTACCAGCCGCCGCGCACCCTGGAGGAGCTGCGCCTCCAGCGCCGCAGCGCCGAGTTCTGGCACGCGGCCTCCCTGGGGCAGCACGGCCGCTCCCCCGCCTTCATGGCCTCGATCGCCGTCGGCGTCTATGACTTCCGCCACCGGCTGGAGGCGTCCCACCCGGGCTTCGGCGCCAACGCCGAGGCGTGGTACCGGCACTGCGCGGCCAACGACCTCGTCCTCTCGCACGCGCTCGGCGATCCGCAGATCGACCGCTCCGCCGACCCGGTGGACGATCCGGACCTGGCGCTGCGGGTGCTGGAGGAGAACGACCGGGGCATCGTGGTGCGCGGTGCCAAGCAGCTCACCACCCTCGCGCCGCTCGCGCACGAGGTGCTGGTGTATCTGTCGGCGTCCTTCGCGCAGCGCCGCGGGGAGCGGTTCGTGGTCTGGTTCGCGCTGCCGCTGAACACCCCGGGCCTGGTGACGCTCTGCCGGGAGCCGCTGGGCGCCGAGCCGTGGGGCCACGCCCATCCGCTGGGGGCGCGGTACGACGAGCAGGACGCGATGCTCTTCTTCGACGATGTCCTGGTGCCGTGGGACCGGGTGTTCCTGCTGCGGGACGCGGACCTGGCGCGCACCGGACTGGGCCGCATCAACGCCTGGTCCGCGTACATCGGCCACGTCCGCTACCGGGAGCGGCTGCGCACCCTGCTGGGGACGGCGACCCTGGTGGCGGAGAGCATCGGCGTCGACGGCTTCCGCAACATCCAGGAGGACCTGGGCCGGCTCGCCTCCTACGCGGAGCTGACCGAGCTGTTCCTGGACGCGGCCGAGGCCCGGGCCGCCCGCACCGACGGCGGCCTGCTGGCCCCGGGCGACACGGCCGCGAGCCGGGTGTGGTCGGCGGAGGTGGCGGACGACGCGGTGGACGTGCTGCGCCGGATCGGGGCCTCCGGGCTGCTGATGCAGCCCACCGAGAACGACCTGGCCCACCCCCGGCTGCGGCCCTTCCTGGACCGGTACATGCGCGGCCGGGGCATCGACGCGGACCGCAAGTCCCGCCTGCTGCGCCTGGCCTGGGAGCTGACCGGCGACGGCTTCGGGCAGCGCCAGCACCTCTACGAACTCGTGCACCGGGGGGACCTGGCGCGCAACCGGATCAATCTGTTCAAGCGGTACGACCAGGGCGAGGTACGGCGGCGGCTGGAGGAGTTCATCGCCGCGCCCGCGTCCGCCGCCGTCCCGGCATCCGCGCCCGCGTCCGCGTCCACCACCGTCCCGGCATCCGCACCCGCACCCGCTCCTCAGGAGGCCCGCCCGTGACCCTGTCCGAGACCGAAGACCAGGCCCGGGTCCTGGGCGGATACGACGACGCCAGCCGGCTGCGCCAGGTGCACGACCGCGACTGGGTCCTGGACCGGGTGCCCGCCGAGGCCGGGACGCTGATCGATCTGGGCAGCGGCATAGGCCAGTTGCTGGAGGCGGCCCTCACCCGGTACCCCGCCCTGCGGCTCGCGGCCGGGCTGGAGCGCTCCGAGCACCGGATCGCCGAGGCCGCCGCGCGCCTGCGCCCCTTCGGGGACCGTGCGGTGCTCCACCGGGCCGATCTGACCGCGCCCCCGGCGCTGCCGCTGACGGCCGATGCGGTGACGATGACCTCGGTGCTGCACTGGCTGTACCCGGTGGAGGAACGCGTCCTCGGCTGGGTCCGGGACCGGCTGGCGCCCGGCGGCAGCTTCCTGCTCACCTCGTACCACCCCGCCCGCGACGACCACGGGCTCGGCGGCGAGGACGACATCGTGCGCGAGGCGCTGACGGAGCTCGGCGTCGAACGGGCCGCGGTACCGGGCCTGTTCGCGGCGCACGGCGTCCTGCCGATCGCCACCCGCACCCGTCCGGCCGGTGAACTCGGCGATCTGCTGGGCCGGTTCTTCACGGTGGAGGACTCCTGGGAGCGCCGGGCCGAGGTCTCCGTACGGGACGCGGCGCAGTACGAGCACTTCCACGCGGCGACCTTCGGCGACTACTACGCGACCGTCCTGGAGCCCACCGTGCGGGCGGAGTTCTTCCGTGCCGTCGGCCGGGCCGGGTGGGCGCGGCAGCGCGAACGGGGGCGGGTGAGCAGTATGCCGGTGCGCCTGTGGCGGCTGTCCCCGCGCACCGCCGAGCCGGGCGACTCCGCCCAGCCGGGGGCCTGAACGCCCCGGGAAGCCGAGCCGGGAAACCGGGCCGAACCACCCCTCGACGCCCGCGAGGAGGTCTCGCCCGGTGACCGGAGCACCGCATAGGGTGAGCGGGCAGGACGGGAGGGCTCCTCCCGTTCCGCCCGCCGCCGTTCGACCGATCCAGGCCGAGAGGCCCGAGGAGACACCAGCATGGCCAGCCCCTCCGCCCCCGCCCCCGGCCCCAGTCAGGAACTGGGCGCCTTCCTGCGCGCCCACCGCGAGTTGCTCAAGCCCGCCGATGTGGGTCTCACCGCGACTCCCCGGCGGCGCACCCCCGGGCTGCGCCGGGAGGAGGTGGCCTCCCTCTCCGGTGTCGGGCTCGCCTGGTACACCTGGCTGGAGCAGGGCAGGGTCACCGCGTCCCGGCAGGTGCTGACGGCGGTCGCCCGGGCGCTGAGGCTGGACGCGGCGGGGCTGCGGCACGCGATGCGGCTGGCCGGGTACCACGAACCGGTGGCGTCCGGCGGGGAGTCGGGCGGTCTGGCGGAGGCCGTCCGCCCGGTCCTCGACTCCTGGCCGGCGAGCCCGGCGGTGCTGCTGGACCGCTACTTCGACCTGCTCGCCTGGAACGCGCCGTGGAGCGCGCTGTGGGGCAGCCCGGAGTCGGTGCCCGCCGACCGGCGGAATCTGATGTGGCTGATGGTCGCCGACCCGCGGCTGCGGACCGTGCTGCACGACTGGGAGCCGCTGGCGATGAACATCTTCCAGCACTTCCGGGCCCAGGCGGGGCCCGCGCTCGCCCACCCCCGGACCGGCGAGGTGTATCTGCGGCTGGAGGAGGACGCCCCGGAGCTGCGCCACTGGTGGGGCTGCCACTCGGTGGCGGAGCTGACGGCCCGTACGGTGAGGGTCCAGCCGCCCGGGTCGGCGCCGATGGCGCTGTCCCTCTCCTCGTTCCATCCGGTGGACGACCCCTCGGCCCTGGTGCTGCTGTTCACACCGCTCAGCGAGCCGGACCGGACGCGGATGGCGGCGCTGTGCGAGCGGCCGCTGCGTGCGGTGGGCGGGGCGGCGGCGGACCGCCGGGCCGGCTGAGCGCGGACGGACGAGAGGGCGGCGGACGGGCCGGGAGCCCGCCTGCCGCCCTCCTGTCCGTCAGGAACGCGCCGCGCTCCCGGAGGGGGCCGCGTCCGGACCGGTGCCGGCCGCCGCTTCCTGGGCCGCGTCCGTGGTGCCCGGCGTGCCCGGGGTGCCCGGCGCGCGGCGCAGTCCGAGGCCGACCGCGAGGGCGCCGAGCGCCGCCACCAGCGCCAGTCCGACGCCCACGACCAGGGTGCCCGTGCCCGCGCTGCCGAAGCCGCCGACGGCCCAGGCGCCCACGCCGGTGCCCGCGTACATGGTCGAGGTCAGCCAGGCGCTGGAGGTGGCGCGCAGTTCGGGAGCCGCCGTACCGGCCAGGGTCTGCTGGTCGGTCACGAAGCCGCCGCTGGCGAGGAACCACACCGCCACGCCCAGGAGCGCGAGCACGATGCCCGGTCCGGCGGCCGACAGGGCGATCCCGGCGGCGAGCAGCAGTGCCCAGACCGGCAGCAGCGGCAGGTCCGTACGCCCCGCCGCCCGGGCCCGGTCGCCGAGGCGCCCGCCGAGCAGCGAACCGGCGACGCTGCCCGCGCCGACGAGGACGCCGACCAGCCCGAGCGCCGACACGGACAGGTCGAAGCGGTCGACCAGCACCACGCCGAGGAAGGTGTAGGCGCCGAGATTGGCCGCGTGGAAGGCGGTGTTGACGCCGAGGGCCCTGCGCAGCGCCGGGTGCCGCCACGCGGCGAGCACGGAGCCGATCGCCCCGCTCTCCGGCGCCGCCGCTCCGGGGGCCGCGGGCGCGACCTGGCGCAGCAGCAGCGGAACGGCCGCGGCGGTCCCGACGGCGAGGGCGAGGAACGCGGAGCGCCAGCCGGCGAGTCCGGCGAGGAACGCGCCGAGCGGGACGCCGATGACCTGGCCGCTGGAGAAGAGGGCCATCCCCAGCCCGAGCGCCCGGCCGCGGACCCGGTCCGGGGCGGTCTCGGCGATGTGCGCCCAGATCGCGGGACCGGCGGCCGCGGCGGCGAGTCCGGCGAGCGCGCGGGAGACGATCAGCGGGGCCAGCCCGGTGGAGAGGGCGGCGGCGACGTTGGAGAGCAGGAACAGCGCGGTCCCGGCGAGCAGCACCCGGCGCCGTCCGAAGCGGTCGCTGAGCAGTCCGAGGAAGGGCGCGGCGATCGCGTACACCAGCACATAGGCGGTGACGCTGTGGGCCGCGGCGGACTCGGAGACCTCGATGTCCTCCGCGATGGTCGGCAGCAGCGGGGAGACGAGGAAGGTCTCGGTGCCGAAGAGGAAGAGGAGCAGGAAGACCCCCGCGTAGCGCCACCGCCCGGGGGCGTCCTCGCCGGGCGGGTCCTGAGGGGCGTCGGGGAGTCGGCTCACGGGGGATCACTGCCTTTCGGGCCGGTGCGGAACCGGCGCCGGGCACGGCGACGGCCGGGACGGACCGCACCGGGGGCGGGGCCGGGTCCGTCCCGCCCGGCCATCGTTCCGGCGCACACCCGGGCCAGCCAGGCAGGCGTTCGTCCTGATACCGGGGCTCACAGGCACGGGCACGGCGGGCCGGGCGGACGGGGCCCGTACGGCCGGACACCCGGTGGGTGGTGGCCCCGGGTCCACCACCCACCGGGTGCGGAACCGCACCACGGCGCCCCGGCGCTACCCCGGACGGACCGTCACCGGCTCGGTGCCCGTGCGGCTGTGCCGTTCCGCCCAGGTCTCCAGCGCGGTGCGGCAGGCGTGGTCGAGGTGGTGGACATGGGCGAGGTCCAGTTCGACCGGCCGGTCCCGGGGCAGGGCCTCCAGGCTGTCCAGGATCTTCGGGAGGCGGAGGAAGGTCGCGTTCCCCGAGAGGTGGACCTGGACGGGCCCGGCGCCCTTGTCGACGACCTCCAGACGGACGTGGGACGCCTCCCAGGCGGTCTTGCACACGGCGAGCGCGAGCCCGATGAGGACGCCCTCGAACATGCTGACGGCCACGATGGACACGGCGGTGGCCACCAGGATCAGGGCCTCGCCGCGCTGGTCGCGCCAGAGGGCGCGCAGGGAGCGGACGGGGACCAGCTTGGCGCCCGAGTAGACCAGGATGCCCGCGAGGGCGGGAATCGGGATCCAGGCGAGCGCCGCGGGGAACAGGGCCGCGAAGAGGAGCAGCCAGACGCCGTGCAGCACCCGGGACGCCTTGGTGCGCGCCCCGGCCTGGACGTTGGCGGCGCTGCGGACGATCACCGCCGTCATGGGCAGCGCGCCGAGGACGCCGCAGACCGCGTTGCCCGTGCCCTGGGCGACGAGTTCCCTGTCGTACTGGGTGCGGGGGCCGTCGTGCAGGCGGTCGACCGCGGCGGCGCTGAACAGGGACTCGGCGGACGCGATCAGGGTGAAGGCGACGATCGTGCCGAGGAGTCCGATCCCGGCGAGTTCGCCGAAGGCGCTGAGCGGCGGCGGTTGCAGGGAGCCGAGGAGCCCCTGCACCTCGACGGTGGCCACCGGCAGTCCGGCGGCGAGGGAGACGGCGGTGGCCAGGCCGACCGCCGCGAGCGGGCCGGGCACGGTGCGCAGCGCCCGGGGTGCCCGCTTCCACAGGACGAGGACGGCGATGGTGCCGGCGCCGACCGCGAGGGAGGCGAGCGCCTCGGTGCTGCCGGCCGCGCCGAGGAGGGCGCCGGGCAGGCCGGCGAGCTTCCCGATACCGGAGGCGGGGGCGTCGGCGGCGGTCATCGCGTACAACTGGCCGGCGATCAGGACGAGTCCGATGCCGGCGAGCATGCCCTCGACGACGGAGACGGAGATCGCCCGGAAGTACCGCCCGAGCCGGAGGGTGCCCATCAGGATCTGGAGCAGCCCGGTGGCGAGGACGATCACCCCGAGGAGGGGGAGCCCGAACTCGCGGACGGCCTCGAAGACGAGGACGGTCATCCCGGCCGCCGGTCCGGAGACCTGGAGGCTGCTACCGCGCATCAGGCCGGTGACGATGCCGCCGACGATGCCGGTGACCAGGCCGAGTTCCGCGGGGACGCCGGAGGCGACGGCCACGCCGACGCAGAGCGGCAGCGCGACGAGGAAGACGACGAGGGAGGCGGCGAAGTCCTGCCGCCAGGTGGACCGGTCGGTGGGGGTGGCGGGGGTGGCGGGGGTCGTCATCGCGGTCCTCACAGTGCCTCGAAGGTGTCGGTCGTGCCGCTGTGGGCGAGGACGGCGCCGGTGTGGACCTCGTAGTACCAGCCGTGCAGGGTGAGCCGGCCGGCGGTCGACCCGCCCGCGACGCAGGGGTAGGAGCGCAGCCGGAGGAGCTGGGCGAGGACATGGTTCTGCACGCCCTCGGCGACGGCCGGATCCGCTTCGCCGCCGGTGGGGCGGGGGTCGGCACCGGCGAGCCAGCTCTGGACGGCGGGGACGCCGGTGAGGTCGTCGCCGCGCACCAGGGCGCCGACGGCCCCGCAGTGGGAGTGGCCGCAGACGACGATGTCGCGGACACCGAGGACCTCGACGGCGTACTCGACGGTGGCCGCCTCGCTGGACGGCCGTTCGGGGGTGTACGGGGGGACGATGTTGCCGGCGGTGCGCAGCTCGAAGAGCTGACCGGGGCGGGCCCCGGTGATCAGAGCGGGCACCACCCGCGAGTCGGAGCAGGTGATGAACAGGACCTGGGGGGACTGGCCTGCCGCGAGCTCGGCGAACTCCTCAGGGCGCGGTCCGAAACTACGGGCGTTGTCGATGAGGGGCTGCATGGCGTGTGTGATCCTCCTGGCGCGCCGGCGGGGCGCGTCGGGCCGTCATGGCGGTGTGCGGGGGGACTGACCGATCTTTGGCCGATGCCTTACCGGGTGTGTACGCGGATGCGAAGGCCGGAAGCGGCCCGGGGAGGCCGATCGGCGGCGGCGATGACACCGCGAAGCCCAACCAGGGCATCGCACCTCACACTTCTCCACCCCCTCGCACACGAACGGGACCCTTTACGGGCACCAAGGATTGGTCAACAGATGGTCAAGGCGACTTTAACTGTGCAAAGGCGCTGGCGCGGTTAACGGAGCGTTACGGGCGGGAGAGCGCCCGAAAAGGATGGAAGGTTGGCGCGAATCGACGGGCGCGCGGGGGCGCGCATACCCCGCTCCACCGGCGCGCATCACAGAACGTCAGGCCGGGGCCAGGGCGCGGCGGACGAAGATCACACGATCAGGCGCCGGCCGGACGCCCTGCTGACAAAGTTTCTACCGAGGGGTAGGCCCCCTGGACGCTCTTACTATACGGTCCGTCTAACAAGGCGCGGCACGCCCAGGAACACGCCCCGAACAACGCCACGGAACACACCACGGAAGGAGCCGACATGGCAGGCAGCACGGTCCGCCCGGAGGTCCACGGCGACCGGCCCGAGGAACCAGAGGTCGCCCGGCGGCTGCTCGACTCGTCCGCCACCCTGTCGTACGACCCCGCCGTGGAGGTCGACTGGGACACCCCGCTCGACAAGGGGTTCCACGGCACCAGCCCCGAGTGGTGCACCCTCTACGGGACCGCCTACTGGGCGGAGCTGACGGAGGCCCAGCGCAAGGAGCTGACGCGGCAGGAGGCCGCGTCCGTGGCGAGTACGGGGATCTGGTTCGAGATGATCCTCCAGCAGATGGTGCTGCGGGACATCTACGCCAAGGACCCCACGGGCGCCGAGTTCCAGTGGGCGCTGACCGAGATCGCCGAGGAGTGCCGGCACTCCATCATGTTCGCCCGCGGCGCGCAGAAGCTCGGCGCCCCGGCGTACCGCCCGGCCCGCCCGGTGCTCGAACTGGGCCGCGTCTTCAAGACCCTGGCCTTCGGCGAGGCCGCCTACGCGGCGATCCTGGTCGCCGAGGAGGTCCTCGACGTGATGCAGCGCGACTGGATGCGGGACGAACGCGTGGTCCCGTTCGTGCGCACCATCAACAACATCCATGTCGTCGAGGAGTCCCGGCACATGAAGTTCGCCCGGGACGAGACGCGCAAGCGGCTGCGGGGCGCGGGCGCGCTGCGCCGCCGGATCAACGCCTTCGTGGTGGCGGTCGCCTCGTACTTCATCGTCACCAGCATGTGGAACAAGAACGTCTACGCCAACGCCGGGCTCGACCCCGAGCGGGCGCTCGCCGAGGCGCGGGCGAACGAGCACCACAAGTCCATGCTGCGGTCGAGCTGTTCGGGCCTGATGGACTTCCTCGCCTCGGCCGGCCTGCTGACCAAGCCCGCGCTGGTGTTCTACAAGCGCGCCCATCTGATCTGAACCGGGCAGGACATGACCTACGCGATCACCCAGACCTGCTGCAACGACGCCACCTGTGTGGCCGTCTGCCCGGTCAACTGCATCCACCCCACGCCGGAGGAACGCGCCTTCGGCAGCACCGAGATGCTCCACATCGACCCGAAGTCCTGCATCGACTGCGGCGCCTGCGCCGACGCCTGCCCGGTCGACGCGATCTTCCCCGTGGACAGCCTCCGCCCCGAACTGCGCGAGTACGCGGAGATCAACGCGGCCTGGTACGAGGACCGGCCCGCCGCCGAACCGGAGCCCGCCGGCCCCAACTTCCACGCCTGGGGCGAGCCCTCCTTCCCGCGCAGCCTGCCGTCCGACTTCGGCCCGATCCGGGTCGCGGTCGTCGGCACCGGCCCGGCCGGGATGTACGCGGCGGAGGACCTGCTGCTGCACACCGGCGCCGAGGTCACCCTGATCGACCGGCTGCCGGTGGCCGGCGGGCTGGTGCGGTACGGCGTGGCGCCCGACCACCCGGCGACCAGGAGGGTCGGGGAGACCTTCGCCCGGTTCCACCGGCACCCCCGGGTGCGCATGTACCTGGGGCTCACGGTCGGCCGGGACGTCTCGGCCGAGGAGATCGCGGCCCACCACGACGCCGTGGTGTACGCGGTCGGCGCCTCCGCCGACCGCCGCCTGGGGATCCCGGGCGAGGACCGCCCCGGCGTCCTCCCCGCGACCGCCTTCGTCGCCTGGTACAACGCCCACCCGGAGGTCGCCCCGGACGCGGTCGGCCTCGACGCGGAACGGGTCGTGGTGGTGGGCAACGGCAACGTCGCCCTGGACGTCGCCCGCATCCTCGTCGCCGGTCCGCAGGCGCTGGCCGGCACGGACATCGCGGGGCACGCCCTGGCCGCGCTGCGGGACTCGGCGGTGCGGGAGGTGGTGGTGCTCGGGCGGCGCGGCCCCGAGGACGCGGCCTGCACCCGCTCCGAACTGCTGGCCCTGCGTCATCTGCCGGACGTGGACCTGGTCGTGGACGACCACGATCCGCGTATCGGGCCCGCGATCGATTCCGCCGCGCCGGGCAGCAGGGCGGCGGTCCTGCGGGACGTGCCCCGGGAACGGGTCGACTGGTCGGCCTCACCGGGCCCGCGGCGGCGCATCGTGCTCCGCTTCCACTCGGCGCCGGTGGCCGCCCTCGGCGCGGGTGGCGCACGCGGCGCTTCGGGCGAGGGCGTTCCGGTGGCCGGCGGCTCGGAAAGCGGCACCGCGGCGGCCGGGCACGGGGGCGCGGACGCGCTGCGGGCCGTGGCCGTCGGGGACGGCACGCGGGGCGAGCGGGAGATCCCGGCGGGCCTGCTGCTGCGGGCGGTCGGCTACCGGGGCGAGCCGGTGCCCGGGCTGCCGTTCGACGAGGACCGGGGCACCGTCCCGCACGACGGCGGCCGGGTGGCGGGGATGCCGGGCACGTATGTCGCCGGCTGGATCAAGCGCGGGCCCTCGGGCGGGATCGGCGCCAACCGGACCTGCGCGGCCGAGACCGTGGGCACCCTGCTCGCGGACGCGGTGGCCGGGGCGCTGCCGGAACCGACGGGCTCGGCCAGGGAGTTCCGCCGCCTCGCCCGCCGGCGCAACCGGGACGTGGTCGACGCGCGCGGGCTCGCCGTGATCGAGCGGGCCGAGGTGGACCGGGGCCGCCGGGAGGGCCGCCCGCGGGTGAAGCTGGCGACGGTGGAGGAGCTGGTGGCGACGGCCCGGTCGAAGGGGCCGTGGCGGCTGACCCGTTGAGCGGACCGGTCGTCGGGGGTGTGCGGGAGGGTCCCGGCTCGGGAGCCGGGCCCCTCCCGCGCGCCGTGGGGGAACGGCGGGTGCCACGGCGCCCGCCGGGCGGGGACGCCGTGGGCCGGGGGCTCTGTGACGTGGGACTCCGTGGGGCGGGGACGCCGTGGGGCGGTCAGGAGGCGGCGTCGTCGTCCGCCGGCTCGTCCCGCTCCTGGTCCCTGGCGCGCTTGCCCACCACCGCCGCCGCGGCCGCCGCGCTGGCCAGGACGGCGGCCGCGATCGTCCAGGGCTGGTCGAAGCGGTGGCGGGTGAGGTGGTCGAGGGAGTAGCGCCCCGGGCCGATGACGCCCACCGCCGCCGCGGTGAAGCCGAGGAAGGCCGGGTACTCGTAGCCGCCGGACTGGGCGAAGAAGCCCGCGGGGGCGTGCACGGAGACCGCGCCCGCCATGTTCCCGGCGGCGGCCGCGCCGGCCGCCGGGGTGGCGAGACCGAGGGCGAGCAGCAGGCCGGATCCGGTCTCCACTGCCCCCGCCGCGACCGCGCTGCTCTTCGGCGGGTGGAAGCCCATCGCCTCCATGCCCTTCGTGGTGCCCTCGATGCCCCCGCCCCCGAACCAGCCGAAGAGCTTCTGGGCGCCGTGTGCGGCGAGGACCGCGCCGGTGCCCACCCGCAGGGCGAGAAGGCCGAGGTCGCGGCGGACGAGGCTGGTCATGGGGCACTCCCGGGTGGGTGGGTCGCGGTGGCCGACGCCCTCCACTCTCGGCCGCCCGCCGCCGCACCCCGCCGCGTTGCTGCGCTGATCGGGTGAAGCGGCCCGTGCCCGGTCCGCGCCCGGCCAGGGGGCGGCCGGGTCGGTGTCAGGCTTGGCCGGATCCGTTCGCACACCCGATCCCCGTGGAATCCCGCACGGGCCACCGGCGTTGGGGGTGCAGTACGTCTCACCGAAGGAGTGTCACCGTGGCCCTGTCCCGTGAAGAGCGTGAGCAGTTCCTCGCCGAGCCCCATGTGGCCGCACTGGCGGTGGACGCGGGAGAGAAGGGCGACCGTGCCCCGCTGACCGTGCCGATCTGGTACCAGTACGCGCCGGGCGGCGATGTGTGGATCATGACGGGCCGGGACTCCCGCAAGGGCCGGCTCATCGCGGAGGCGGGCCGCTTCACGCTGATGACCGACCGGCTGGAGCCGACGATCCGCTATGTGTCGGTGGAGGGCCCGGTCATCGCCACCGAGGAGGCCACCCGGGAGCAGCTCACCGAGATCTCCGCCCGCTATCTGCCGCCGGAGAAGGTGGCGGGCTATGTGGAGTTCGCCTGGGCGAACCACGGGGAGCAGGTCGTGATCCGGATGCGCCCGGAGCGGTGGGTCAGCTCGGACCTCGGCTCCGTCTGACGCGACGCGCGACGAGGGCGTGGGCTCGCCCGCCTTTCCCCGCGCCGCGCCGCCCCACGACCAGGGCCCGGGACCCGGCACGTCGGGACCCGGGCCTCGCCGCGCCCGGGGCCCGGGCGCGCGCCGTTCAGCCCGCCACGTCCAGCAGGATGCCCGCCAGTTCCTCCGGCCGGGAGAACATCGGCCAGTGCCCGGTGTCCATCTCGACCAGCCGCCAGCGCTCGCCCTTCAGCAGCTCCGCCACATCGGGCGTGGGCTCCGGGCCGTCGAGGAGGCATTTGACGTAGGTCGCGGGCAGCTCGCCCAACGGCCGTGACAGCACGGCCGTTTCGGTCAGACTGGCGCCGGGGTGCGGGGGGGGCGCGCTCCAGGAGGCGGGCGATCTACTCCGCCGTCAGGTCCTGGCCCGCGAACTCCTCCGGCCCGGGCAGCGCCCAGTCGCCGCCGTCCGCGGCGAGCCGTGCCTCGAAGGCCGGCTGCCCCTCCCACCACGCGGAGGCGAAGGACTCCCCCTCGGCCGGCACCCCGGCGTCCACGAAGACGACTTGGGCGAGCCGGTCCCCGATCTGGGCGGCGGCCTGGCCCACGGGGATGCCCGAGTAGCTGTGGCCGACCAGGACCACGTCCCGCAGATCGCCGCGCTCGATCGCGCCGGTGATGTCCCGCACATGGGTCCGCTGACCCGCCGGGCCGCCGGCTCCGTGCTTCTCCGCGACGCCCGAGAGCGTCAGCGGGTGCGCCCCGTGGCCGGCCGCGCGCAGCGCGGGCACGACCGCGTCCCACGCCCAGGACCCCAGCCAGGCGCCCGGTACCAGTACGAATTCCGTCATGGCACCGCACGCTAGCCGAGGGCACCGACAACGGCCCCGCGCGGCCCGGGTGTACGGCGCGACCTGCGCGTCCGCCGCGCCACGGGGAGCGGATCCGGCCGTCCGGGAGCGGGGACCCTTGCGCCACCCTCGTGCCGGCAAGGGGTGACAAGGGTTTTCCCCGTATCGCGTTCACCTCGGGTTTTCCTACTGTCTGGCCACCGGCGGTTCCCGTTCCTCCCTGACCCGCGAGTCCACTGGACTGGCCTGTCAGGTTCATGAAGATCGGGTTTCGGCCGGTGTCGGTCCCACCCAGGGCCGACGTGCCGAGCGGCGGCGCGAGGGCTCACCCGGCCCGGGGAACCGTGGGTTATCGCAACCCCCCACGCTGCGCCACGGTTCCCGCGCCGCCCGCCCGGACTCTCGAAACCGTCATTGAGAGGAACACCTTGAACGGTTCCAGGCGGAGACTCATAGCCGTCGCGGCAGCGAGCGCCACGCTCGCCGGCGTAGCCGCGACGGCTCCCGTGGCGTTCGCCGCAGCGCCCATGGCTCCCGCACCCCAGCCCGCACCGGCTTCGCAGTCGATGACCACCCTGCCGGCCGCGCCGGTGGAGAAGGTCATCGTCACGTACAAGTCCGGTGCGGCCGAGGCCGCGTCCAACAGCGCGGCCACCACCGACGCGAAGGCCAAGGCCACCGAGACCGGTGAGCGCCTGTCCTTCGAACGCCGGCTCGCCGGCGGGTCGGCCCTCGTCGACCTCGGCGGGGAGAAGTCCACCAAGGACGTCGCCGATGTGATGGCGGCCTTCCGGGCCGACCCGTCCGTCGCCTCGGTGGAGCCCGACATCCGCGCCTACGCGATGGCGGCCGCTCCCAACGACACCGAATACCCCCGGCAGTGGGACCTGTTCGAGGCGACGGGCGGCATGAACGTCCCGTCCGCCTGGGACAAGACCACGGGCAGCGGTGTCACCGTCGCCGTCATCGACACCGGCTACGCGGCCCACTCGGACCTCGCCGCCAACGTCGTGAACGGCTACGACTTCATCTCCAGCTCGGCCGACGCCCGCGACGGCAACGGCCGCGACAGCAACGCCAAGGACGAGGGCGACTGGAACGCCACCGACGGCGAGTGCGGCCTCGGTTCCAAGGCGAGCAACTCCTCCTGGCACGGCACGCACGTGGCGGGCACCATCGCGGCGGCGACCGGCAACGGCAAGGGTGTCGCGGGCATCGCGTACAACGCGAAGATCCAGCCCATCCGGGTGCTCGGCAAGTGCGGCGGCTCCTCCGCCGACATCGCCGACGCCATCACCTGGGCCTCCGGCGGGTCCGTGCCGGGCGTCCCGGCCAACCCGACCCCGTCGAAGGTGATCAACCTCAGCCTGGGCGGCGCCAGCAGCACCTGCCCGAGCGTCTACCAGAACGCCATCAACGGTGCCGTCCAGCGCGGCAGCACGGTGGTCGTCGCGGCGGGCAACAGCAACGCCAACGCCTCCGGATTCACTCCCGCGAACTGCGCCAACATCATCAACGTGGCGTCGACCAGCCGCGAGGGGAATCGTTCCTTCTACTCCAACTTCGGCTCCTCGATCGACGTCTCGGCCCCTGGTGGCGAGACCCGTCGCGGCACCGACACCCCGGGCACCGTGACCACCCCCGAGAACGGGATCTGGTCCACGCTGAACGCGGGCACCACCACGCAGGGCGCCGAGAACTACAAGCCCTACCAGGGCACTTCGATGGCAGCCCCGCACATCGCCGGCCTCGCCGCGCTGCTGAAGTCGGCCAAGCCCGCGCTCACCCCGGCCGAGATCGAGTCCGCGATCAAGGCCAACGCCCGTCCGCTGCCCGGCACCTGCTCGGGCGGCTGCGGCACCGGTATCGCCGACGCCACCAAGACCGTGAACGCGGTCACCGGCGGCGGCACCACGCCGGGCGGCAATGTGTTCACGAACGCGACCGACGTCACGATCCGCGACAACGCGACGGTCACCTCGTCGATCTCCGTCACGGGCCGTACGGGCAACGCCCCGGCCGCGCTCAAGGTCGACGTGGACATCAAGCACACCTGGCGCGGTGACCTGGTCATCGACCTGGTCGCCCCGGACGGCAGTGTGCGCAACCTGAAGACCTCGTCCGGCTCGGACAGCGCCGACGACGTCCTCGCGACCTACACGGTCAACGCCTCCACGGTGGCCGCCAACGGCACCTGGCAGCTTCGGGTCCGCGATGTGGCCTCGGGTGACACCGGCTGGATCAACTCCTGGAGCCTGACCTTCTGACCGGGCACGAACCAGTATCACCGCAGGTCAACAGCGCGCCCCCGGCTTCGGTCGGGGGCGCGCGCCTGTGCCCCCAAGTCCGTACCTGTCCGTATGCCGGATATCGGGCCTCGACGACGGGGGCAGGCTTCGTATCCTCTGGTCGAACGGGCAGGGGGCCCGCGCACCGGAAGGTGGTGGTGGGCCGATGGAACCGGCGGAGTACCGCGCCGCGCCGGTCGGGCGCACGGACCTGCTCGCCCGGCTGGACCGCGTCCTCGCCAGCAGCGGGCGCGCCCTGCTCACCGGACCGCCCGGGGTGGGCAAGACCGAGGTGGCGCTCTCCGTCGCCGCCCGCGCCCAGGCGCGGGGCGAGGCGGTGCTCTGGCTGACCGCGCTCCCCGCCGACCGGGACATCCCGGGCGCGGCGGCCGCCGGTCTGATAGCGACGGCCGCCCTCACCCGCGAGGGCGCGGGCACCGGTTCCCCGGACACGTCGGGCACGGGCTCCGGCGCGGGCGGCGCGAACCCCGGCACGAACCGCGGTGCGGGCGGCTCCGGCTCCGGCTCCGGCTCCGGCTCCGGCTCCGGGGACGACATACTCGACGGCCTGCCGGGACCCCAGCGGGACGCCGTCGCCGTGCTGTGCCGCGAGGCCCCCATGCCGGACGGCGGCTGGGACCCGGTCGCCCTGCGCCTCGCCCTCGCCCACGTCCTGCGCAGGCTGGCGGCCCGGGGACCGGCCCTGCTGGTGCTGGACGGCAACCAGTTCATCGACCCGGCCAGCGCGGATCTGCTGCGCTTCGCCCTGCACCTCGCCCCGCCCGCGCTGCGCGCCCTCGCCGTGGACTCGCCGGGCGCGTACGCGGCCCCGCCCGCCGGTCAGGCCCCGCACACCGGGAAGCCGCTGTGGGAGCCGTCGGAGGCGGACGTGGTCAACGTCCCGCCGCTGCACGCCGACGAGATCGCGGAACTGCTGATCCACCACCGGCTGCCGTCCCGGATGGCCGGCCGCATCCACAAGGCGAGCGGCGGCAACCCGCGCCTCGCCCTCGCCGTCGGACGCTCGCTGGCCGACGCCCGTACCCCCGTGCACCACGCCGAGTCGCTCTCCCTGTCGGGGCGCGCCCGCGACCTGGCCCGCGCGCTGCTGGGCGCGGTCCCCGAGGAGGTCCGGGGCACCCTGCTGCTCGCGGCGCTGGCGCTGCGGCCCTCGGCGACGCTGATCCGCCGGGCGGGCCGGCCGACCGCCGAGGCGGATCTCGCCGCCGCCGAGCGGGCCTCCCTGATCCGGCTGACCGAGGACGGCCGGGTGGCGTTCTCCGCGGGCCTGTTCCCGTCCACCCTGGTCCACGACGCCTGCTGGACCGAGCGCAGCAGCGGGCACGCGGCCCTCGCGGCGGTCGTGGACGACCCGGTGGAGGCGGTACGGCACCGGGCGCTGGCCACGGATGTGCCCGACGAGCGGCTGGCGGCCGAGGTGTCGGCGGCCGTGGCGACCGCCCGGCGGCGCGGCAACAGCACCCTCGCCGCCGAACTCGCCCTGCTCGCCGCCGAATCGACGCCCGGACTGCACGGGGACCGGCGCATCGCCCGCCTGGTGGACGCGGCCGGGGAGGGGGCCCGCGCCGCCCGCGCGGACCTCGCGATGCGCGCGGCGACCGACCTCCTCGCCCGGGACGCCTCCCCGGGCGACCGGGTGCGCGCCCGCCTGGCGGTCCTGGACACAGCCGGGCAGGGCCTCAGCGGTCTGGACGAGATCTACGCGCACGCGATGGAGGACTCGGAGGGCGATACGGCCCTGCGGGCGGGGGTGCTGCTGCGCCTCGCGATGAAGTACGTCCTCGCCGACGGCGACCCGGTGCGCTCCCGGGCGGCGGCCGTCGAGTCGGCGGCGCTGGCCGCGTCCGTCGGCGACGACGACACGGCGGCGAAGGCGCTCACCGTGCAGGCCCGGATGGACCGCTTCCTCGGCTCCCAGGACGCCGAGGCGGTCCTCGCCCGGGCCCGCGCCCTGGAGGAGGGCAAGAGCCCCCTCGGCGTCCGCAACGCGGCCCAGATCCTGACGATCCGTCATGCCCTGTTCGACGACCGGCTGGCCGAGGCGCGCGAGCAGCTGGGCACCCTGCTGCCGCTGGTGGAGCGGCGCGGCTCGGTCGAGGACGCCATCGAGCTGTTCCGGACCCTGGCCGAGGTCGAGGCCCGGCAGGGCCGCTGCGCGGACTCCCTGGCGCACGCGGGCCGTTCACTGGCGCTCACCCTGGAGGCGGGCCTCTCCCCCGGCCCCGCCTGGTACGCGCTGGCCCTGGCGGAGACCGCGGGCGGCAGCTTCGCCCGCGCCGCCAGTTACGCCCGCCGCAGTGTGCGCGCCTCGGAGGAGGAGGGCGACCATGTCTTCCTCTCCCGCAGCCTCTACGCCCTCGGCCGGGTGCAGTTGCTCACCGGTGACATCACCAGCGCCCTGGAGACGCTGCGCCGGGTCCAGTCGGGCGAGCGGGACCAGGGGGCGGTGGACCCGTCGATGCTGCGCTGGCACGAGGAGCTGGCCGAGGCCCTGGTGGCGGGCGACTGTCCGGACGAGGCGGCCGCACTGCTGCACGAGGTCCGCCCGGTGGCACGCCGCCTCGGCCGCGCGACCGTCCTGCTGGGCTGCGACCGCGCCGAGGCGCTGCGCCTCGCGGCCGGCGGCCGGGTGGACGAGGCGGCCGATCTGCTGACCTCGGTCGCCGCCGCGTACGAGGCGGCCTCGCTGCCGCTGGAGCAGGGCCGGGCCCTGATCGCCCTGGCCCGCGTGGAACGCCGGCGCCGCCGCCGGTCCCCCGCGGCGAACGCCCTGGCCGCCGCGTCGGCGGTCTTCGAACGGGCGGGGGCCGCGCCCTGGTTGGCCCTCGCCTCCGAGCATCCGACGGCCACGGAACCGGTCGCCGCGGGCGCGGCGGGGGCGCTCTCCGCCCTGACCGAAGCGGAACTGCGTCTGGCCCAGCTGGTGGGCCAGGGCGCGAGCAACCAGGAGGCGGCGGCCAAGCTCTTCCTGAGCGTCAAGACGGTCGAGGCCCGCCTCACCCGCATCTACCAGAAGCTGGACGTCCGCTCCCGGGCCCAGCTCGCGACGGCGCTGAACGGCTGATCGAACGCGTCGGCATGGCCGGGGCAGCCGGGTCGCACGGTGCTGTGCGTCACCCGGCAGAACAAAGCCATCACATGCGAAGAGAGTTTCGAACGGGGGCTCTGGGTACAAATTACTCTCCTGCGCCCCGCACGTCCCTTGCCAGGGTCGAGGAACCGACACCGGTACCCCGACAGAGCCGACCGACGGGTCGGCGACAGGTGAAAGGGACCTCATGCGCGAAACGTTCGACCTGCCCGAACTCGATCTCTCCGGCAGCCACCTCCAGAACATCGTCGACGACGACGACAACCCCTGGTTGACGCTGGGGATCATGGACAACATCGAGGACCCGGACCTGCTGCGCGAGTGGGGCCGGATGCTGGACCTGCAGACCCGGGTGCTCGGCCCCCGGGAGACGGCATGGCTGCGCTCCAAGGGGTTCGGGCGGGACAGCGTCGGCGTCATCGAGCCCGGCAGCGGCGACGGCAATTTCGGCGCCTTCCTGAGCCGCAGCTTCCCCGACACCCCGGTGTACGGGCTGGAGGCGAACGAGAACCTGGTCGCCCGCTTCGACGCCGCCTCCGCCCCCAGGAACTACGGCATCGACATCTGCACCGTCGGCGTCGACCCACTGCCCGAGCGCCTTGGCGTCGGCTTCGACCAGTGCATCCTCCGGTTCGTCCTCCAGCACATGTCCGACCCCACTCCCCTCCTGAAGGCGGTGTACGAGGCGCTGCCCCCGGGCGGCCAGGTCTTCGTCATCGAGGAGGACCACTCCTTCTTCACCGGCGGCGGCGCCTGGCCCCCGTACGCCGCGGCCACGGACGCCTGGTCCCGCGTCTACGAGGCCGGCGGCAGCGACGGGGCCGTCGGCCGCAAGCTCCCCGCGCTGCTCACCGACGCCGGGTTCACGGTGCGCGACTTCGACATCGTCCTCCGCAACAACGTCGAGATGGGCGAGGACTTCCTGGAGCTGTTCACCCAGGCGTCCCGGGTCCTGCACCACACCCGGCCGGACCTGCTGCCGGGTGACGTGCTGCGCTCCATCGAGATGCGCTTCGCCGAGGACGCCGAGCGCCACAGCAGCGCCTTCGTGGCCACGTACCCGCAGATCCTGCTGCGCGCCACCAAGCCCTGACCCCGAGAGGAACCGGAGACAACGATGTCCGCCAGCACCGTACGGACGCCGCACCCGGCAGCCGACCTCCCGAAGGACGAGCCGCCCCGGCCCGACCCCTATGTCGTGCTGGTCGCCGACGACGAGGAGGACGTCCACCACATCACCCGGATCGCCCTGCGCCCCCTGGTCCACAACGGGCGCCGACTGCGCATCCTGTCCGCCCACTCGGCCGCCGAGACGCTCCGCGTCCTCCAGCGGGAGCCCGAGGTGGCGGTCCTCCTGCTCGACGTGGTGATGGAGTCCGACCACGCCGGCCTCGACGCCTGCCGGGCGATCCGTGAGGAGCTCGGGAATGCCTTCGTGCGCATCCTGCTCCGCACCGGACAGCCCGGCCGCGCCCCGGAGGAGGCCGTGGTCCGCGACTACGGGATCGACGGGTACCTCCCCAAGGCCGATCTGACCTCCCTGCGCCTCACCACCATGATCCGCACCGCGCTCAAGTCCTACGACGAACTGGTGGCCCTGGAGTCCCGGCGCAGCAGCCTGGAGTCGGTCCACGAGAGCGTGCGGGAGATCAGCGGCGAGGGCACCTGGGCCGGCTTCCGGGAGGAACGCGCCTTCGACTTCGGCTCGGGCGCCACCGAGGGGACCGCCGGAGGTGCCGGACGATGAGCGGCAAGCAGCAAGGCCCGAATTCCTGGCGGGTCCTGGTGGTCGACGACGACCCAGACGTGCACTCCGTCACCCGTCTGGTCCTCAAGAACAAGCTCTGGCGGGACCAGGGCTTCGAACTGACCAGCGTCCACAGCCAGGCCGAGGCCGAGGAACTGCTCCACCGAGGCGCCGTCTTCCATGTCGCCGTGGTGGACGTGGTCATGGAGCGGCAGGACTCCGGCCTCGACCTCTGCCGGACGATACGCACGGTCTGCCCCCGCTCCACCCGCATCGTCCTGCGGACCGGGCAGGCGGGGACGGTCCCCGAAGAGACCGTCCTCAACGAGTACGACATCGACTACTACCTGCACAAGCTGGACATGGACCCGGCCAAGCTCTTCTCCGTGGTTCGCGCCTGTCTGCGCAGTTCCCAGGACATCTCCACCCTCCTCGCGTACGGCAAGCAGCTCCAGAGCTTCACCAAGGCGCTCCAGCACGTCAGCACCGCGGACGACCTCAAGGTCTTCATGGGCGAGGCGCTCCAGTTCCTGGAGCTGAAGCACAACTGCACGACCGTCTTCAACTACGACCTGGGGGCGACGGGCGACGCCGTCATCGCCACCGGGAAGTCGCACCGGTTCGACGACCGCCGCGAGGAGTTCCACGCCGCGCTGCGCCGCGCTCACCACGAGGGACTGCCGCTCATGGTGGACCACCCCGGGCCCCGGATCGGCCTGGACGAACGGTACTTCGCCATCGCCTTCGAGGCGCGCGAGGAGAAGCACGGGGACGCGGACGGGTCCGTGCCGTCGGCGGCCCGCGGCGCGGCTCCGCCACCCGCCCCGGGCGGGCTGGTCTTCGTCGCGGACACGGCGCTGTCGGACAACACCCGGCGCGATCTGGCCGCCGACGCCCGGCTGTTCATCGAGAACTGGTGCATCGCGTACTCGACGCTGCGCCTGCGGGAGCGGCTCAGCCGCGAGCAGCGCATGCGCGACGAGATGTACCAGGACCGCCTGGAGAGCATCGCCGCGATGGTGACGGGCGTCGCGCACGAGCTGAACACCCCTCTCGGTGTGGCCCGAACGGCCGGCTCCATGGTCGGCAACCTGTCGGACGAGGTGCTCACCGCGCTTCCGGAGACCGAGGCGGCGACGGTGGCCGAGGCCGTGGACGACCTCAGGGAGTCCGTACGCCTGATGAACAAGAACCTCGATCGCGCCCACCGACTCATCCAGAGCTTCCGCAAGCTCTCCTCCTCCCAGCTCTCCGACCAGCCGACCTCCGTGGACCTCCGGTCCATCGTCGACGACTGCGTGGAGACCATCGGGCCGGAGCTGAAGAAGAACGCGATCACGGTCTCGGTGGACGCCGACCCTGACACCGACCTGGTGTGGCAGGGGTTCCCCGGCCATCTGAGCCAGATCCTCGTCAACCTCCTCCAGAACGCGATGCGTTACGCCTACGAGCCGGGGACAGGCGGGCCCGTGGACATCGCGCTGAACCGGGCTGCGGACGACAGCGGCTTCCGTGTCACCTTCGCCGACCACGGACGCGGGGTCAGCGAGGAGATCAAGCCCCGTATGTTCGAGCCCTTCGTGACATCCGGAAGGGAGCTCGGCGGCACCGGTCTCGGGCTGGCCATCATCCAGAACATCGTGACCAACCTCCTCGACGGCGCCATCTCCTGCGAGAGCGGGCCCGGCGAGGGCACGAAGTTCGTCATCGACCTCCCGTTGGTCTGCAAGGAAGCCGCTCCCGGCACCACGCACGACGTGTACGCCCTGGCCTGACGTGCCCCGGGCCCCCAGAAAGGAACCGCCGAACCATGCCGGTACAGACGGAAACCCCGCAGGAGACGGAGCAGAAGGTCGCCATGGTGCACGCCATGATGCTGGTCTGCTTCGCAGACAAGGCCATGGCCTCGCAGCAGATCGCCCTCGTGGAGTCCTACGCCAAGGCCCTGCCCGAGTTCTTCGGGCGCGACTTCCAGCGCTACTACCGCGCCGCGAAGGAACTGGCCTCCGGGGCGGGAGGCAGCCTCGACCAGGCGGTGCGCGAGGTCGAACGGATCTCCTGTCCCGAGCTGCGGCTGAAGACCTACTGCTGTTGTCTCGAACTCGCCCATGCGGGCGGCCCTCCGGGGCGTGAGGAGGCCGGTCTGCTGCTCGACCTGGAGACTCGACTCGGCATTCCCGCCGAGACCGTCCGGACCATGCGCGAAGTCGTGGAGCTCAAGTTCTCCGCCCGGGCGCAGGAACCCGCGCTGGTCTGAGCAGCGGCTGCTCACCCCCCTGGAGAGCCGACGGGCATTCCCTGGGGAAGGCAGACACCCTCACATCCGGGAAAAGGTGCCTTTTCATGGACTTGAACGAGTTTCTCGAAGACAAGTACGGCAGGCGGTTCGTCACCCTCGACGTCAACGGGAGCGGGCTGCTGGAACCCGAGGACTACGAGGAGGCGGCCACCCGGATGTGCGCGCTCAGCGGAACGCGCCCCGACCTCGGGTCGGGGCGCCGTCTCGTGGAGGCGTACCGGGCGGCCCACCGGAGCCTCGCGCGGGCGGCCGGGGCTCCGTACGGCATCGGCCGCAAGGAGTTCACCGCCGTCATGTGCGACCGCCTCGCCGGCCGGCCGGAGGCGTTCGACCACGGCATGGCGGCCGTCGGCGAACTCGTCTTCGAGGTGTGCGACATCGACCGCGACGGCTTCCTGGACGAACGGGACTACTGCCGCTTCCTGGCAGGGTACGGCGTCCCCCGGGACGCGGCCCTGGAGGCGGTGCGCCGCCTGGCGCCGACCGGCCGGCTGCGGCTGGGACGCGAGGAGTTCCTCGCACACAGCCGGGACTTCTACTGCGGGACCGATCCGGCGGCGCCGGGCACATGGATGTTCGGCGTGTTCTGAGCCCGCCCGGCGCCTGCCGTGCGCGCCTACTCCGGCACGGTCACCAGGTTCAGGTTGAGGTTGGTGAGGACCTCCTCGATGGGCTGGTAGAAGTTCACCGAGAGCTGCCCGACCTTGGCGCCGCAGTAGATCTTGGGCCCGTTCGCCGTCTTGCGGTAGCTGACGCCACCGCTCACCAGGCCGGCCGCCAGCCAGCGCGGGTTGGCGGTCGTCCGGCCGTTCTTGACGACCGAGCCGCCGCTGTCCCCGGTCTCCGAGCAGAGGCCCGTGCGCACGTTGCCGTGGACCGGCCCGTCGCCGTAGTCGTTGGTCACGTTGTTGTTGGTGATGGTGCCGCAGGTCCAGCCCGTCTTCTGGCCCGACTTGCACACCAGCGATCCGGCCAGGTGCGAGCCGGCCACATGGCCGCGGATCGGCAGCGCGGCGCCGCCCTCCCCGACGACGTAGCCGGAGGTGTTCCAGGACAGGAGGTTGCCGTGCAGGATCGACGCGTAGTCGTTGCCCGGGTACGCGGTCGCGATGGCGTGGCCCAGCAGAAGGCCGTTCTTGCGCCATTCCGCGATGGCGGGCTCCATGCAGTGGCCTGCGGTCAAGAACTGGTGCATGCCGAAGATCCGGTCGACAGCGCTGAAGCCGACGGAGCAGTCGTGCAGTTCCTGGCCGCTGTTGCCCCGCGCGGTGATCTTCTCGCCGCCGCGTACGTCGATGCCGTTGGACACCATCGCTCCGTCCAGGCGTTCCACGCGCACCGACTCCCCATGCTTGCCTGCGTGGGCCAGCAGCCGCTCGGACTCCTCGGGGTCGGCGTTGTCGGCGACGGTGACCAGGACCGTGTTGGTGGGGACGTCCACGGCCCAGGCGTGGCCGCCGGTCTTCTTCCCCCGGGCGTACTCGTCCAGGGACTCGCGGACGCGGTCGAGTTCCGCGGCGGACCGCTTCACGAGGACGGGCACGGCACCGGCCTCGCGGACGTGTTCGGCGCCCGCCTCGTCGAGGACGCCGACCTTCAACTCCCCGCTCTCGGTGTCGATCCAGGCGCCCGCCTGCGCCTCGCCGAGTTCCTTGATCAGGCGCTCGGCCGTCTCGGTCTGCTCGGGCTGGGCGTCCAGGCGACGCTGCGCCTCGGCCTCGGTCACGCCCAGGACGGCAGCGGCCGCGCGCGCCTGGCCCGCTCCGGCGGGCGAGGCGGCGGCGGCCGGTGCCAGGGCGTGACCGCTCGCGCCGACGGTCGCGGCGACCAGGGCGAGGGAGCCGAGGAGCTTTCCGGTCTTCATCAGTGATCCTCACATGCAGAAAGACCCCCGTTTCCGGTGAAACGGGGGAGTGATCGGTTCAGGATGATTTTTCCGGCACCGCCCGGCCAATATCAGAGCAATGACTGCTCAATCGCGCCCGGGGCACGGCGGGGCACGGGGCGTCTCAGCGGCCGGCCCGCGCCCCGAGTTCGGCACCGAAGGACCGGCCCGGGGCGTCCCCTCCGAAATGGAGCAGCAGGGCGGCGGGGCGGCGCCCCGGACCGGCCTCGCGGCCGCCCGCGCCGCGCTCGGGCGTCCACAGGCCGGTCGCCATGAGGCCCGCGTAGCCCGCGGAATCGGTCTCCAACCGGCGAACGGAGATGTCGGCGTAGTGGGCGGAGCGCACCACCGGCTCCTCGCCCCGGCACCAGACGCAGACCACTGCTGAGTCGGGGGTGAGGAGGACGAACTGCCGCTGGGCGCGGGCGACGGCGTCCGCGAGGTATCCGGAGACGGGGCGCGGCGCACCCGCGTACACGGGTACGGGAGCCACGTCGGTGAGGCAGCCGGGCATGCGGCGCAGGCCCCCGGGCGCCCGCGCACCGGCGTCCCAGCGGCGGACATGGCGCTCCACGGTGCGGCGCTGGGCGGGGCCCAGGCGTTCAAGGGTGAACAGCGTGCTGGTGCTGGTGAACACGGTTGCGGGGTCGAACACGGCTCGCTCCTCCCGTCCCGCGGCGCGGGGCCGCTGCCGCGATCCGGTACTCCTTGCCAGGAGACACCCGTGACGGACGGGGCGTGTGAGCAATCCCTGCTCAACCATCCGGAAACGAACCGAGGTCCCACCGGATGCCTCCGGCGGGACCTCACTTCCCGAACAACACGTCGGGACGACAGGATTTGAACCTGCGACCCCTTGACCCCCAGTCAAGTGCGCTACCAAGCTGCGCCACGTCCCGGTGTCCTGTTGACCTGGGGTTTCCCCCGGCCGAACACGCAAGAGAAACCATACAACACTCTGTCCGGGCCCCGGTGCGAGGTGGCGCGTGGCCGGGCCGGGGGCCTGGGGAGGCACCGGCGCGGGACAATGGAAGCCATGGACGGCATGGACGGCACGGAGGACAGGGACCGCGACACCGAGGGCAGGGCGCGCAACGCCCGTCCCCGGGACGGGCTCGGGCGGCCGCTGCCGTACGGTGCCGCCGGGGTGGCACGGCAGCCGGAGGGGGTGGAGCGGGCACCGGCCGAGACGCTGGCGGAGGCGCAGCGGCTGCTGGACGCGGGGATGCCGTTCCACGCCCACGAGGTGTTCGAGGACGCGTGGAAGTCCGGGCCCGAGGAGGAGCGGGACCTGTGGCAGGGGCTGGCGCAGCTCGCCGTCGGGCTCACACACGCGGCACGCGGCAACAACGGGGGCGGCGCGCGGCTGCTGCGCCGGGGCGCGGACCGGATCGCCGGCCGGCCCGACCCGTACGGCATCGACGTCCGGGCCCTGCGGCGGTGGGCGGAGGAACTGGCGGAACGGGTGACGGCGGACGCGGGACGGCGGCCCGCGCCGCCGGTGGACCCGGTGGCCGAGGCGCCCCGGCTGACGGGCGGCGGGGGCCCGGTCACGGACTGACGGGGAAGGGCCGGAGCGCCGGGCCCGGGCCCGGTCACGGGCTGACGGGCGGGGGCCGGCCCGAAGGGACCGGGCGGCGGTCTAGCCGGCCGGCGCGTCCGGGTCCGGGTCCGTCAGGATCTCCCGCAGGACCTCCGCATGGCTGGTGTCCACGTCCCTGGACGCCGTCAGCAGGGTCACCGGACGGTCCGCCACCACCGCACGCAGCTTCCGCAACGCGTCGGCCGCCGGCGGCTCGGCCAGCTCCTGCTCGTAGCGGCGCCGGAATTCGCCGAACTCCCCGTCCGGGCCGTGGTACCAGCGCCGCAGTTCCGTGGACGGGGTGAGCGCCTTGGGCCATTCGTCCAGCCGGGCGCGGGTCTTCGCGAGGCCGCGGGGCCAGAGGCGGTCGACGAGGAGGCGTACGCCGTCGTCGTCGGAGGGGTCCTCGTAGACCCTGCGGATTCTGACCGTGCCGGGCTGTCGCGTCATGCCTCCAGGGTCACCGGCCGGGCTCGGGGCTGCTACCGGGACCGGCGGCGGGCAGGCCGAGGGCCGGGAAGAGGACGGCCTCCACGAATCCGGGGAGGCCCGCCCCTCGCGGACCGGAAACCGTGTCGGCAGCCGCGGCCGCGCCCGGGCGCGCCCCCGTGGGGAGCGTGCCCCGGTGAACGGCGTCGTCCCCCGGACCGTGACGGCGGCCCTGACGCGTGCGCTGCCCGGCGGTGCGCCGGCCTGGTGGCTGACCGTTCTGGTCGCGGTGCTCGTCGCCGCGTTCGCGGTGGGTGGGCTGCTGCTGTCCCAGGCCGCGTACCGGGGCGGGCTGGCCGCGCCGCTGGCCCTGGTGAACCTGTCGAATCCGGCGGCCGCGACGGTGATCGGCGTGGCCCTGCTCGGCGAGTCGTTCCGGGGCGGGGCGTGGGGCTGGTCGGCGGCGGTCGCCTCGGCGGCCCTGGCGGCGCGCGGAGTGGTGCTGCTGACCCGGGGCGGCGCTCAGCGGGCCTCGTCCGACACGGCCCGTCCCTCCGTCGGGGCCGACACGCCCCGCCCGGCCGTCGTGCCGGCCCCGCGCGGCCCGGGGACCTCCGGCGGGGCCTCTCCCGACGGGACCTCCGGGAGCCGCAGCAGGCACAGCAGGCTCACCCCGCACACCCCCACCACATACGCGGCGACCGCCCACGGCGCGCCCGACCCCGCGCCCAGTGCCAGGCGGGTCTCGATCAGCGGGGTGGCGCCCCGCCGAGGACCGCGCCGAGGTTGTAGGAGAGCGCGGTGCCGGTCGTCCGCAGCCGGGGCGTGAACTGGCCCGGTACGAACCGGCCCTGGACGCCGAGCATCGTGATCAGCGCCAGCAGGAGGACGGTGGTCGACGCCCAGAGCACCGGCAGCCCGCCCCGGCCCAGCAGCCCCACGTACGGGACTGTGCAGAGCGCCATCGCGACGCAGCCCGCCAGGCTCATCCGGCGGGCGCCCCAGCGGTCGCCCAGGGCGGCGGCGACCGGGGTGGCCGCCGCCATCACGGCCATCGCCGCCATCAGGCAGAGCAGGGTGGCGGTCGCCGTGGCGATGCCCCGGCCGGTGACATGCGCCATGGCCCAGGTGGTGGCCGTGTAGTGGACGGCGTAGGTGCAGGTCACCGCGCCCGCGACGAGGAGGACCCGTGGCCCGTGCCGGCGCAGGACCTCCCGGACGGGCGCGGCGGCGCGGCTGCCGTCGCCGGTCAGCCGGGCGAAAACCGGGGTCTCGGTGACGGCGGAGCGCAGCAGATAGCCCGCGACGGCGAGGAGGCCGCCGCACCAGAAGGGGATGCGCCAGCCCCAGGAGGTGAACTGCTCGGCGGTCAGGGCGGCGGAGAGCACGAGGACGCAGCCGTTGGCGAGGAGGAAGCCGAGGGCCGGTCCCGTCTGCGGCAGCGAGGCCCACAGCCCGCGGTGCCGGGGCGGCGCGTGCTCGCCCGCGAGGAGCACCGCCCCGGTCCACTCGCCGCCGATACCGAGGCCCTGGACGAACCGGAGCAGCACGAGGCAGACGGGCGCTGCCGTGCCGATCCGGTCGTACCCGGGGAGCAGCCCGATCGCCAGGGTGGCGAGCCCGGTCACCAGGACGGTGGACCGCAGCACCGCCCGGCGCCCGAAGCGGTCCCCGATGTGTCCGAAGAGGAGTGAGCCCAGCGGCCGGGCGACGAAGCCGGTGGCGAAGGTGCCGAAGGCGGCGAGGGTCGCGGTGGCGGGCGCGGCCTCGGGGAAGAAGACGGGCCCGAGGACGAGGGCCGCGGCGGTGGCGTAGAGGGCGAAGTCGTAGAACTCGATCACGGTGCCGATCAGTGCGGCCGTGGTGACGCGGTTGACCGCGCCCCGGGCCGCCGAGGGCCGCCGGGGCGTGCGCGGAACGCTCATGCCTCCGCCCCCTCGGTCCCGTTGGACCACTCCCGGATGCGTTCCTCCAGCTCGGCGACGGCCTGGACCCGGCGGTTCCGGTAGGGGGCGAGGTCCCGGCGCATCTCGGCGACGGCGCGGCGGACGCGGGCGGAGCGGACGCCGTCCATCAGGTCGAGCGCCTCCGTCCAGGTCTCGCAGGCCCGTTCGACCAGCCCCTGCCGGCACTGCATCGAGCCGGTGTGGGCGACGCTGAGGGCGGTGATACGGCGCCGGCCGCCGCTCGCCCCGCCACGGCTCCAGGCGGCGTGGCTGAAGTGCCGTTCGGCGAGCTCGAACGCGCCCAGGTGCTCGGCGGCCTTCGCGGTGTGGTTGCCGACGCAGGCGCCCGGGGAACCCCAGAGCCCCGCCCACCACGGCATCTCGCGTTCGTCCGCCCCCTCCACCAGCCGCGCCGCGCGGGCCGCCTCCGCGACCGCCTCCCGGGCCCGCCCGGCCATCGCGAGGGCCCGGGCCCGGGTCACCACGTACAGGGACTCGGTCGCGGGATCGGAGCGGCCCCCGGCCCGGCGCAGCGCCTCGTCGACGAGGTCGAGGGCGTGCTCGGGACGGCCGGTCTCCATGCCGTGGTGGGCGAGGACCCGGAGCACGAACGCGGTGTGCTGGTCGTTCCCGGCCTCGCGGGTGAGGGCGTACGCCTGGAGGTAGTAGCGCTGGGCGAGGCCCTGTTCGCCCGCGTCGTACGCCTTCCAGCCCGCCAGGTAGACGACCGAGGCGGCGGCCGACAGCATCGCGCGGTGGTGCTCCTCGCTGCGGAAGCGGGCCCGGCACAGGGGGGTCACGTCGTCGCGGAGGTAGCGCACCAGCGCGGAGCGGCCGTGCTGTCCGCCGTACCGCTCGTCGATCGCGGTGAACAGGCGGGCCATGTCGCGGACGGCGGCCACCTCGGTGGCCCCGGCCGCGCCCGGCCGGAGCGGCGGCTCGGCCTCGCGGTCCGGGGAGGCGCCGCACGCCGGGAGCGCGTCGGCCGGCGGGGCGGCGAGCGCGAGGCGGGCGGCGGCGACGCTGTAGGGGACGGTGCGGGCCCAGGTGGTGCGTTGGAGGTCGGCGCCGGTGAGGCCGTCGAGCGCGTCGAGCGGATGGTCTCCCGGGGTGTCGCCGGGCGGGCCGCCGTCGGGGTCGCCGGTGCGGTCGGGGAGCAGACCGAGGGAGGCGGGTGAGACGGGGGCGGGCAGGCGGCGCGAGAGCGCCTCCGCTATCAGGCCGGCGGTGGCGCGGGCCGGGCGGGTGCCGGCGACCCAGTGGGCGACGGCCGAGGAGTTGGTGCGGGTGGCGGTCCCGTTCTCGGCGGCGATCTCCCGCACGCGGCGGGCGAGTTCGGCGTAGCTGTAGCCGGACTCGCGGACGGCGCGCGCCAGGCGCTCGTTCCTCGGGGGCACTCGGCACTCCGTTCCTGCGGGGCTCCTCCGCCGCCCGTCAGCGGGCGGCGGGCGGCCGTTAAGCGGTCTAAGCGACCCTGCCGCCGCCGGACGCTATCCGGGGGGCGCCCGGTCGCGTTGGTGGGTCGTGAGAAGACCGCACTCATGGGTGAGGAGCACCGTCAAGTGCCTGCACGCAGCGTCCGTTTCCGGAAAGATGCGCCGGAAGCACTCCCGGCAGTGGAGCGTGAGCTGGAGTTCGAACTCGTGCTGGCGGCCCAGCCGGGGGCGCGGACGCCGGTGCCCGTACCCACCCGGCTGACCTACCGGGCCGGCGACCCGTACGCGGTGCACATCGCCTTCCACATCGACACCCCGCACCCGGTGCGGTGGACCTTCGGGCGGGAGCTGCTGATCGACGGGGTGTACCGGCCGAGCGGGGCGGGTGACGTGCGGATCTGGCCGGCCCGGGTGGGCGGCCGGGAGACGGTCTGCCTGCTGCTGGCGACCGGTGAGGGCACGGCGGTGCTGCGGGCCCCGGCGACGGCGCTGACGGCATGGCTGGAACGGACGATGCGGCTGGTGCCGCCGGGGCGGGAGAGCCTGGCGGTGCCGCCGGGGCCGTAGAGCCGGGCGCCGGCCCCGGGGCGCGGACCGGACCGGCCCCGGGGCGCGGACCGGACCGGACCGGGGGCGCGGCCCGGACGGTCCGTCAGACCGTGACGACCTTGATGCCCGCGTCCTTCAGCCGCGCGGCCACCTCCGCCGGGATCGCCGAGTCCGTGACGACCACGTCGATGCTCTCCAGGCCGCAGATCCGGGCGAAGGCGCGGCGGCCCATCTTCGAGGAGTCGGTGACGACCACGACCCGGCGCGCCCGCTCGGCGAACAGACGGCTGATGCTCGCCTCGTCCTCCTGATGCGTCATCACGCCCAGCGCGGGGTCGATGCCGTCGACGCCGAGGACGGCGACGTCGAGGACGACCTCGTTCAGCACCCCGCCGGTCAGCGGGCCGACGAGTTCATAGGTCTGGGGGCGCGCCACCCCGCCGGTGACCACGATCTTGATCTGGGGGCGGACGGCGAGTTCCCCGGCGATGTTGAGGGCGTTGGTGACGACGGTGAAGACCGGCCCCGCCGCGTCGGGCGTCTCGCGGCGGGCGCCGCCGGCGCGCAGGGCGAGGCCGCGGGCGACCTCGGTGGTGGTGGTCCCGCCGTTCAGCCCCACCACCTCGCCCTCGGCGACGAGTTCGCTCACCGCGGCGGCGATGCGCTGCTTCTCGGAGGCGTGCCGGGAGGACTTGTAGCGCAGCGGGAGTTCATAGGAGACGCCGTGGGCCACCGCCCCGCCCCGGGTGCGCACCAGCATCTGCTGCTCGGCGAGTTCGTCCAGGTCACGGCGGATGGTGGCGGGCGAGACCGCGAGGGTGGCGGCGGCCTCCTCGACCTCGACCCGGCCCGCGGCGGCCAGCAGCTCCAGAAGGGCGTTCCACCGCTCGTGCTTGGACATGTGTCGGACTCCTCCTGGACCTGGGACTGCGCACCGACACGCTAGCCCCCGCCCGCGACCCACCGGGGCCCTGGACCCCGGGACCGGTTCTGCTGAATACTGCACCCATCGCCTGATGCTCATACCTGCTTGAAAGTGCCGCTGTTCTCGCAGCTTCACGCACAAGGAGTCCTTGAAGATGACAGCCACGCCGTCACCCGCCTCCTCGTCCCCCGGTACGGCCGGGTCCTCCGCCCGGCCCTCCGCCGGGCCCTCGTTCACCGAGGCGGAGATCGCCTCGCAGCCCGCGTGCTGGCGGCGCGCCGCCGCCCTGCTGCCCGAGGTCGCCGGGGTGCTGCCGAAGCCGGGTGAGCGGGTCGCGGTCGTCGGCTGCGGCACCTCCTGGTTCATCGCCCAGTCCTACGCGGCCCTCCGCGAGGCCGGGGGCGGCGGGCACACCGACGCCTTCGCCGCCTCCGAGTACCCCTTCGGCCGCCGCTACGACCGGGTCCTCGCCCTCACCCGGTCCGGCACCACCACCGAGGTGCTGGACGTCCTCGGCCGCGTCCGTGAGCACACCCCCACCACCGCGATCACCGCCGACCCCGCCACCCCGGTCGCGGGCGCCGCCCACGAGACCCTGCCGCTGGCCTTCGCCGACGAACGCTCCGTCGTGCAGACCCGGTTCGCCACCACCGCCCTCGCCCTGCTCCGCGCCCACCTCGAAGCGGACGGCACCGCCCCGGACGGCCTCACCCCGCTCGCCACGGCCGCCGGCCACGCCGAGGACGCCCTCGCCGAGCCCCTGGTCGCAGCGCTCACCGAGGCCGAGCAGGTCACCTTCCTGGGCACCGGCTGGACGTACGGGCTCGCCCTCGAAGCGGCCCTCAAGATGCGCGAGGCGGCCGGCGCCTGGACCGAGGCGTACCCGGCGATGGAGTACCGGCACGGCCCGGTCGCCATCACCGCGCCCGGCCGCGCGGTCTGGACGCTGGGCCCCGTCCCGCCCGGGCTGGACGCCGACATCCGCGCGGCCGGCGGCCACCACAGCCACCACCCGGACCGCGACCCGCTCGCCGACCTGGTCCGCGCCCAGCGCCTCGCCGTGCACCGGGCCCGCGCCCACGGCCACGACCCGGACACGCCCCGCAACCTCACCCGCTCCGTGGTCCTGGACGCGGACCGTGCCTGACCGCCGGGCCGCCGTCCGCGCTCCCGTACGACCACCCCTGCCGGAGGACCTCGATGCCCCTCTCCCCCACTGACGCCCTGCTGCGCGCCGCCGCCGAGGCCGGGAGGGGCGTCGGCGCGTTCAATGTGGTGCAGCTCGAACACGCCGAGGCGATCGTCGCGGGCGCCGAGGCCGCCGGGCTGCCCGTGATCGCGCAGATCAGCGAGAACACCGTCCGCTACCACGGCTCCCTCGCCCCGATCGGGCTGGCCGTGCTGGCGCTGGCCCGCGCGGCGGCCGTGCCCGTCGCCGTGCACCTGGACCACGCGGAGTCCGAGGCGCTGGTCGACGAGGCCCTCGCGCTGGGCTTCACCTCGGTCATGTTCGACGCCTCGAAGCTGCCCTACGAGGAGAACGTCGCCCGGACCCGGGCGACGGCCGCCCGCTGCCACGCCCACGGGGTGCACATCGAGGCCGAACTCGGCGAGATCGGCGGCAAGGACGGCGCCCACGCCCCCGGGGTCCGCACCGACCCGGCCGAGGCGCGCGCGTTCACCGCCGCGACGGGGGTCGACGCGCTGGCCGTGGCGGTCGGCAGTTCGCACGCGATGCACACCCGGGACGCGGTCCTGGACCTCGACCTGGTGGCCCGGCTGGCGGCGGCCGTCCCCGTCCCGCTGGTGCTGCACGGCTCCTCGGGGGTGGACGACGAGGGGCTGGTGCGCGCGGTGGCCGCCGGTATGCGGAAGATCAACATAGCGACGCATCTCAACCGCACCTTCACCGGCGCCGCGCGCGCCGCCCTCGCGGCGGACGACCGCCTCTCGGACCCGCGCCGCTACCTCGGCCCGGCCCGGGAGGCGATGGCCGGGGAGGTGGCCCGGCTGCTCCGCGTCCTGCACGGCGACCGGGCCCCGCTGCCCGTCTGACGCCCCCGTCCACGCACGGGCCCGGCCCCCGGAGGCCGCCCGTCCCGCCCGCGCCCGGCCGGGGCCCCGGCACCGAACGCCCCCGAGCGCGCCCGCACCCGGCCCACCGGCCGCCCGCCCCGGCCCACCGGCCGCCCACCCCGGCGCCGGGACCCGCCCGTGACACGCCGTGGCATGTGCCGCCGTCCCGGTCCGACCCCGCCGACATTCGGTGACACTCCCGGCGTTCGCGGTGCAGAGCGCCGCTTTCGCGGTGAAGGGGGCTGACGGGGGCCGCTTCCCGGGGCATCATCACCTTCTGCTCCCAACTGGCTGCCGCCCGGAGCCGGGCGGCAGCATGGGTGTGTGGCGACGCGCGTCCGCGCACGGAGGCGGTACAGAATTTGACCAGGCACGACTTTGCGTTCTGCGGGGCCGAGCTCGCCGCCGTCTATGTGCGGGCGGAGGGAGACGACGAGCTGCGGCTCGCGGAGGTGGCCGGGGACCGGGGCGGGACGTACGGGCTGCCGTCCGCCGTCGCCCTGTCCGGCCGCTCCCCCGCCACCGACGCCTTCCGCGGCGGACGCGCGGTCTGGCTCTCCCCGGCGGAACGGGCCGCCTACGACACGGCCGTGCCGGACTCCGCGCCGCGCCATGTGTCCGGGTCCTGGCCGGCGTCGTTCTCCGTCGGCGCGATCCCGCTGGGCCAGGCGGCACGGCCGCTGGGCTGCCTGCTGGTCGCGGGCGATGTCGGGAACGGTTTCGACGCCGACCGGCGCGGACTGCTGGAGCTGTACGCGGACCAGGTGGCGGCCGGTCTGGAGGCGGCCACCGCGCGGACCGCCGGACGCGCGGAGACCCCGGGCGCGGTCGGGCACCCGCTCGTCCCGCTGCACGGCGGGGCGTTCACCCTCACCCCGGCCACCGGCGCCCTGGACGCCGACGAGCGGATGCTGCGGCTCCTCGGCGTCGCCCCCGGCGAGTTCGACGGCCGGGCGGAGACCCTGCTGGCCCGGGCGGTGCCGGACGACGTGCCCGCCCTGATGGAGCTGGTGGAACCGGGGAAGCTGCCGGCGGCCGGCACCCAGCTGGCGTTCCGGGTCCGGCGGCCCGGGGGCGAGCTGCGCTGGCTCGGCGTGCGGTGCCGGCCGTGCCCCGGGACGGGCGGGGCGCCGGACCGGATTCTCGGGGTGGTCGCGGACGCGGCGTATCTGCGTCCCACGAGCGACGACGTCGCCCTGGTGCAGGAGCTGTCCGCGCGGCTGGCGGGCGCCACCACGGTCCGGGAGGTGAGCCGACTGGTGGTGGCCGCGCTGCGCGGGCCGCTGGGGGCGGACCGGATCGCGCTCGCGGAGCTGAAGGCGGACCGGCTGTTCGTCACCGTGCTCGACCCGCCCGACCACCACGCCTGGCCCCGCACCTGGCAGTCCGAGTGGCGCTCGGAGTGGCCGGACGCCGCGTACCACGCGCTGCCGACCCTCCAGAGCGCCCTGCGCGAGGGGCATATGAGCCTGTGGTCCTCGGCGGGCGGGCTGGAGGAGGGGCTGCGGGGCATCGGGCCGGGCGGTCTGGCGGTCCTGCCGCTGCCCGCGGAGGGCCGGATGGTCGGGGTGTGCCTGGTGGGGTGGGACGAGCCGCACACCTTCGTCCCCGAGGAGCGCTCGCTGCTGACGGCGGTCGCCGGGCTGGTCGGCCAGGCGCTGACCCGGGCGCACGCGCTGAACGCCGGGCACGAACTGGCGACGATGCTCCAGCGCAGCCTGCTGCCGCGCAAACTGCCCCCGCTGCCGGGCGGGGTGGCGGTCGCCCGCTACCTCCCGGCGACCCGGGGGCTGGAGGTGGGCGGCGACTGGTACGACGTGATCCCGCTCGCCGACGGGCATGTGGCGCTGGTGATCGGCGATGTCCAGGGCCACAGCGCGGGCGCGGCGACCATCATGGGCCAGATGCGCACGGCGGTCCGGGCGTACGCGGTGGAGGGCCACCCGCCGGACGTGGTCATGGCACGGGCGAACCGGCTGCTGGTCGGCATGGAGACCGACCTTTTCGCGACCTGTCTCTATGTCGACCTGGACATGGAGGAGGGCGAGGCGCGGTTCGTGCGGGCCGGGCATCTGCCACCGCTGCTGCGGGACCCGGACGGCACGACCCGGGAGCCGGTGGTGGAGGGCGGCCCTCCGCTGGGGGTGGTCGCGGACGCGGAGTTCCCCATGACCGAGGCGGGGCTCGTCCCGGGCACCCTGCTGACCCTGCTGACCGACGGCCTGGTGGAGTCGGCGCAGCTGTCCCTGGAGGACGGGATGGCCCGGGTCCGGGCGGCCCTGGCCGCCGCGGACCCCGCCGACCCCGGCCGCGTCGCGGACGGGCTGCTCGGCGACGGGAACAGGCGGGACGACGACGTGGCTGTGCTGCTGCTGCGCTACGACGGCACCCCGGCGCGCGCCCGGCGCACCCACTGGACGGTGTGGCGCCTGCCGGACGCGGTCCAGCACGCCCGCCGCTTCACGGCCCGCACCCTGCGGGCGTGGGGGGTGCGCGAGGAGGTGGACGTGGCTCTGCTGGTCGTCTCCGAGCTGGTGACGAACGCGATCGCGCACACCAAGGGCGAGGTCCGGCTCAATCTGACCCTCTCCGGGGACCGCCTGCGCGTCTCCGTGAACGACGCCTCCCCGCGCAGCCCGGTCAAGCCGCAGGTGGAGTGGGACGCGACGGGCGGCCGGGGCCTGCTGATCGTGGAGGCGACGACGGCGGCGTGGGGCGCGGTGCCGCTGAGCGGGGGCAAGCAGGTGTGGGCGGAGATCCCGGTGACACCGCCGGACGAGACCTGACGGCCGCGGTACGCCTGACGGCCGGCGGGGCGGCGGGCGGGCGGTGGGTCAGCGCGGTGCGCCGTCCCGGGGCCGGTGTCCCCAGGCGGTGAGCATGCCGGCCGACAGCGCGGCGCACTCCTCGGAGCCGAGATACCGGATCGCCGCGTCCAGACCCGCGTCGTCGATCGCCCCGGTGGCGAGCATCGCCGCCCGGCTCCGCTCCCAGGTGTCCGCCCAGAAGCGGCTCAGCGGACTGCCGGGCAGCAGGGGCGGCACCTGGATCTCGGCGGCGACGGACTCCAGCCCGGCCGCGCGCAGCGCCTGCGGATAGGCGGGCACCGGCGAGACATCGGTGCCGATGGTGTCCCGCAGCGCCCGCCACATCGCCCGCATCGCGGTGGTGTACGGCGTGGCGGGCGCGCGGTCGCTCGTCAGGTCGACCGCGTCGCTGAGCACCAGCACCCCGCCCGGCTCGACGAGTCGGGCGAGCCGGGTGATCAGGCGCTCCCGCTCGGGCAGGTGCATCAGCACGAAGCGCGCGTGGACGAGCCGGAAGCGGGCGGGGCCCAGGGTGTCGAGGCCACCGGGGCCGTCGGCGGTGATGTCGGCCTCCAGCACGTCCAGACCGGGCACCGCCTCCGCCCGCAGGAAGCGGGCGTCCCGGTCCACGGCGAGGACGCCCGCCACCCCGGCCTCCGTCAGCAGCCGCCGGGACACCGTCCCGGTCCCGGCCCCCACGTCCAGGCACCGCCAGCCGGGCCCGGCGCCGAGGGCACGCAGCCGTGCCATGGTGATCCCGTCGTAGGCGAGGGCGCCGAGGTCGATCCGCTCCCCCTCGCCCGCCTGTCCGGGCGGGAACACGTCCTCGCCGTAGCGGCCGCCCGTGTGTGCGTCGTTCGCGTCCATGGCCGCATCCCTCCCCCCGGGAGCGGCCGGCGAAGCGGCACCCACCGCCGGTTCACCGCAATACGGCCGCCGGGACGGCCCCTCGGCGCGTCGGTGCGCCGAGGGGCTGCCCCGGTTGCGTCTCAGAAAGTGTTGGGTAATTGATCAACTGCTGCTTGTAGTCGACGGTGGTGATCTTCGCGGTCTGAGAGTTCGCGAAGATCACCGTCATGTGTG
>NZ_JBEXXN010000055.1:36584-51165 GCF_040630445.1 Streptomyces sp. NPDC005805 | reverse complement strand
GCAAGGTCTCCTTCGAGTGGGCGGACACGCCCCTGCACTGGATACCGGGCGACCCGTTCGCCACGCACACCGTCAACGTCCTGCATCTGCTGCTGGGCGAGTCGGACCACGTCGCCGGTTTTCGGCGAGTGCCAGATCCGGCCGCTGCCCGCGTAGATCCCGACGTGGTAGACGGACCCCCCGGAATGGAAGAACACCAGGTCCCCGTGTTTCCGGTTGTCCGACGAGACGCGTTTGGTGCGGTTGTACTGCTGCTGGGCCGTGCGCGGCAGGGACTTGCCCGCCTTCTTGTACGAATAGAGCGTCAGCCCGGAACAGTCGAAACGGTGCGGCCCGGTGGCCCCGTATCTGTACGGCGCCCCCTTCTTGGAGGCCGCCACCTGGAGTGCCTTGCCCGCGTGGCTGCTGGCGGCCTGTGCCTCCGGCGCCGCGCCCGGGAGAAGGAGGGAGCCGCCGACGGCGGCGACGGTCAGCGCCGAGACGACGCCCGTACGCGAGAACGAGAACGGGAACGGAAAGTGCAACTGCGCGGTCATGCGCAACCCTTCGTCAGCCGCTTGAGAAGGGTGACCTGTCGGGTTCGGACCGGCGAAGACGCCCGGCCGCCGAAGCGGCTTCACCCCAAGGAGCGGCCCGGGATCACCGGATCGCCCGTACTGCTGGGCCCTCCACTCCTGCCGAATGCACTTCTGTCGACCAGACATCCGGTGCGGCGGCAGGACTCAGCGTCCGCCCGGACCGCCCCGCCGTGGTGGCGGGGGCTTGTCGTCCCACGGATCCTGACCCACGCGTGCCGGAAATCCGAGCTGAAACGGCCGTTGTGAATTCCGCGGCTGATGGCCTGTTCGGGTGGACGAAGCGGTGGGTTGACCCGCTCGGGGGTGGCGGAATCATCGTCGTACCAGCATCGAAACCGTCGATTCGTCCAAATCGGTGGAACGGCCTCGGCAAGTGCGGAGGAGGGCGACATTTTCGCCGTGGCTCCACCGAACGGGGGAGGAACGCCGTGACCGCGTTGGCGGTTGACAGCAGCGGAACGCCCGTCAGATCCGTTCCCGGACGCCCCCGGAGGCGCGTTCGGCACCGCTACCGGCACCGCCGGCACCGATACCGGCACCGCTCACGGGGCCGAAGGGGGCGGCAGGGTCACGCGGTTGGCCCGCCGTTCACCGTCCAGCAGGCGCAGCGCCCGCGCGAGGGTCTCCGCGTAGACCTCGTGCTCGCCGTGCTCGTGCATCAGGGCGAGCGCGTCGCGCAGCGCCGTGGCCCGTGCCACCAGGGCCTGCGCGGCGCGCAGCGCGCCATAGGTGCGGTCCGCCCGGGCCGGGTTGATCCTCCCGAGCTGGTCGACCACGCCGAGATAGCCGTCCACGAACGCGGCTTCGGCGCGGGTGAGGGCGGGCAGCGGCGGCAACTCCGGTGGCAGCACACCGCTCACGGCGTCCGCCGGTTGGTGACCAGGTGGTCCACCAGCCCGTACGCGCGGGCCCCCTCGGCGTCGAGGAAGACGTCCCGCTCCAGATCGGCGGCGATCCGCTCGGCGTCCCGGCCGGTGTGCCGCACCAGCATCGCGGCCATCTGCTCGCGCAGGCGCAGCAGTTCGGCGGCGTGGATCTCCAGATCGGACGGCATCCCGCGCACCGGCTCGTCCGTCGCGGGCTGCCGCACCACGATCCGCGCCCCCGGCAGCGCGGTCCGCTTGCCCGGCGCCCCGGCGGCGAGCAGCACGGCGGCGGTGGAAGCGGCCTGCCCGATGCAGGTGGTGGCGACGTCGCAGGTGATCGTCGTCAGGGTGTCGTAGATCGCGGTCATGGCGCTGATCGGCCCGCCGGGGGAGTTGATGTACAGCGCGATGTCCTGCTCGGACGCCGCGTACTCCAGGTACAGCAGCTGGGCCACGACGTCGTTGGCGGCCGTGTCGTCGACCACCGTGCCGAGCATCACGATCCGCTCCCCGAGCAGCTTGGAGTACGGATCCGTCGTCCTGCTCCCGAGGCTCGTGCGCTCGGTGAACTCCGGGAGGACATGGCGGGCTGCGGGGCGGTGCATGGCATACCTCTTCCCTGGAACCGTCGGGCCGTCGCCGACCCATCTGTAAAAAATGTACAGGACGTACAGGCCGTTATGATGGGCAGCATGGCCTACGAGATTCCGGTGACGCAAGCCCGCGCAGAGCTCGCCGATCTGATCAACCGCGTCGTCTACGGCGGCGAACGCGTCGTCGTGACCCGCCACGGAAAACCCCTCGTGGCCCTGGTCTCCGCCGCCGACCTGGAACGACTGGAGGCCCCGGCGGACGAGGACGAGGTGATCACCTCCGTCTCCACCTACGGCCCCACCCCGTCCGCCGCGGGCGAACGCCCCCGCTTCGGCCTGGCGGCCGAACACCGCCCACCGGAAGAGCGCCGGCGCTGACGGGAGGGCGGGGCGGCGCTGTGGCGTTCGGGCCGTGGCGACCCAGCCGTTCGCGAGGGCGGGGCAGCGTACGGGGATGCGGCACCACACCCTGGCCGTCGCGATCGTCCGCGACCTGTGGGCCCTGCCCAACCACCCGCCCGGCCTGCGGCCGTTGGCCGAGTTCCTGGGGGTGCCGGCCGGTATCCGGAAATCAGCCCGTACGGGCGCGCGCAGACCCCGGGGCTGTAGTCAGGCGATGTCGGCGAGCCAGTGGCGGGCGCGGTCCTCCAGGGCCAGGGCAGGCCGGGCGCCGCGTCGGGTGAACTGCGCGAGGTCGCGGCGGATGCTTCTGACGGCGGCGACGGTCCGCGAGGAGCCGATCCCGGACATGTCGTCCAGGGCCTGGTTCCAGGTTGTGCAGGCGGCCTCGATCTGTCCCTGTCGCAGCAGTGCGTGACCTTCAGCGGCTGCGGAGAGTGCCGCGATGCGGCGGTGTCGGTCGCGGCCGTACCTCCTGCGGGCTGCGGCATGGTGGCGTTGTGCGGCTGCCCAGTCGCCGACTGCTGTGTAGATCCTGGCGGTGTGCGCGTCGACGGCGCCCACCGGCGTTCCCCACATCGAGGCCCAGCCCCTGAGTTCGTCAGTCGTCCCGGCGTGGGCAAGCTCCCGGGCGGCGGCCGCCTGGGCGCGGGCCGCCGTGATCTGCCCGGTTTCCGCGAGAGCGCGGGCGCGGCAAAGGCTCAGAACGTCCCTGGTCAGATAAGTGACAACGGTTTCGCGGCCGTGCTGCCCGCCGTGGCGCTCGTCGATGGCGGTGAACATGCGGGTCATGTCCTGGACGGCTTCGACTTCCGGGGCACCGGCCCTGCGGCCGGCCAGGGTGTGCGCGGTGCGCTGGGCGTATTCCCCTGCCACTCCGAGGGGGAGGGCGGCTGCGGCGACCGAGTAGGCGGCGGATGTGAGAAACGCGCGACGTTCGATATCGGCCCTCCCCAGGCTCTCCAGTGCTTCCACCGGATCACCTTCGACAGTAAGCCCGGTTGACGCCTTGTCGGTATCCCCTTCCGTCTCCGGGAGCCCGGCATCTCGCGGAGTGACCCGTCGTCCCAGCCTCCGCGAAAGAGCCTCGATGAGGAACGGGACGGTGGTCGGTAATGGCAGCGTGCCCTTGATCCACTGGGACACCTCGGACGCACGCCCTGTGGCCGATGTGGTCGCCTTTCTGCTGAGTGACGCGGCCCGCGCCGTCACCGGACAGGTACTGCACGTCGACGGCGGCTTCTCGGCGGTCGGCGCCTGACGGCGAGGACACCCCGCCGTATACGACGCCCCCCACCCCCGGCGCACGCCCCCCACGCCCCCGCGACCGCGAATCCCCCGCCCCCGCCCAAGGTCAGTTAACGCGACGGAAAAACTTCCGCCCTAACGTTCAACCCCTGGTCGTGAGATGCCCGCGCCTCGGTCAACGCCGTGGTGGGCGGGGTTAGGGTCCAGACGCCCGAGGGCCGGACGACAGTGAGGTGGACGCGTGCAACTCTCCCCGCACGAGCAGGAGCGGCTGCTCATCCATGTGGCGGCCGATGTCGCCGAGAAGCGCCGGGCGCGTGGGGTGAAGCTCAACCACCCCGAGTCCGTCGCGCTGATCACCTCGCACATCCTCGAAGGCGCCCGCGACGGGCGGACCGTCGCCGAGCTGATGGCGTCCGGGCGGAAGGTGCTCAGCCGGGACGACGTGATGGCCGGGATCCCCGAGATGATCCGCGACGTGCAGGTCGAGGCCACCTTCCCGGACGGGACCAAGCTCGTGACCGTCCACGACCCGATCGTCTGAGGGGCGGGCGCATGATCCCCGGTGAGGTCCTCTTCGGCGACGGGCCGATCCCGCTCAACGCAGGCGCCGAGCCCGTCCGCGTCACCGTCGTCAACGCCGCCGACCGGCCCGTGCAGGTCGGCTCGCACTACCACTTCGCCGAGGCCAACCCGGGCCTCGACTTCGACCGGGCCGCCGCCCGCGGGATGCGGCTCGCCGTCCCCGCGGGCACCTCGGTCCGCTTCGAACCCGGCATCCCCGTGGACGTCGACCTCGTGCCCCTGCGCGGCCGGCGGGTCGTCGCCGGGCTGCGCGGCGAGACCGGAGGCCCCCTCGATGACTGAGACGACCGAGACGCCCGAGACGACCGGACTGAGCCGCGCCGCCTACGCCGGCCTCTACGGACCCACCACCGGCGACCGCATCCGCCTCGCCGACACCGACCTCCTCGTGGAGATCGAGGAGGACCGCAGCGGCGGACCCGGACGCGCCGGGGACGAGGCCGTGTTCGGCGGCGGCAAGGTGATCCGCGAGTCCATGGGCCAGTCGCGGACCACCCGCGCCGAAGGCGCCCCCGACACCGTGATCACCGGCGCCGTCGTCATCGACCACTGGGGCGTCGTCAAGGCCGACATCGGCATCCGCGACGGCCGGATCACCGCCCTGGGCAAGGCCGGTAACCCCGACACCATGGACGGCGTCCACCCGGACCTGGTCATCGGGCCCGAGACCGAGATCATCGCCGGGAACGGGAAGATCGTCACCGCGGGCGCCGTCGACGCCCATGTCCACTTCATCTCGCCCACCGTCGTCGAACAGGCCCTCGCGACCGGCGTCACCACCCTCGTCGGCGGCGGCACCGGCCCGGCCGAGGGCACCAAGGCGACCACCGTCACCCCCGGCTCCTGGCACATGGCCCGGATGTTCGAGGCGCTGGAGGCGTACCCCGTCAACATCGGGCTCCTCGGCAAGGGCAACACCATGTCCCGCGAGGCGATGCACGCCCAACTGCGCGGCGGCGCTCTCGGGTTCAAGATCCACGAGGACTGGGGCGCGACGCCCGCCGTGATCGACGCCTGCCTCGGCGTCTGCGACGACACCGGAGCCCAGCTCGCGATCCACACCGACACCCTCAACGAGGCGGGGTTCGTCGGCGACACCCTCGCCGCCATCGGCGGACGCACCGTCCACGCGTACCACACCGAGGGCGCGGGCGGCGGCCACGCGCCGGACATCATCACCGTGGTCTCCGAGCCGTACGTGCTGCCCAGCTCCACCAACCCCACCCGGCCGCACACCGTCAACACCATCGAGGAACACCTCGACATGCTGATGGTCTGCCACCACCTCAACCCCTCCGTGCCCGAGGACCTCGCCTTCGCCGAATCCCGGATCCGACCCTCCACGATCGCCGCCGAGGACGTCCTCCACGACCTCGGCGCCATCTCGATCATCTCTTCCGACTCCCAGGCCATGGGACGGATCGGCGAGGTGGTCCTGCGCACCTGGCAGACCGCGCACGCCATGAAGCGGCGGCGCGGCACCCTCCCCGGCGACGGCCGCGCCGACAACCACCGGGCCCGTCGCTATGTCGCCAAATACACCGTCAACCCGGCCGTCGCCCAGGGCCTGGACCACGAGATCGGCTCCGTGGAGCCCGGAAAGCTCGCCGATCTGGTCCTGTGGGAGCCCGCGTTCTTCGGCGTGAAGCCCCAACTCGTCCTCAAGGGCGGCCAGATCGCCTACGCGCAGATGGGCGACGCCAACGCCTCCATCCCCACCCCCCAACCGGTGCTGCCGCGCCCGATGTTCGGTGCCCTCGGGAAGGCCGCCGCCCACGGCTCGTTCAACTTCGTCACCCGCAGCGCCATCGAGGACGACCTGCCCGGACGCCTCGGCCTCGCCAAGGAGTTCGTCCCGATCCGCAGCACCCGCCGGGTCACCAAGGCCGACATGCGGGAGAACGACGCCCTGCCACGCGTCGAGGTGGACGCGGACACCTTCACCGTCACCGTCGACGGGGAGGCGATCGAGCCCGCGCCGGCCGCCGAACTGCCCATGGCCCAGCGGTACTTCCTCTTCTGATGGCCACGAACCCCCAGACCGCTCCCGGCCGCGCCGCGCTGCTGGTGCTCGCCGACGGGCGGTTCCCCGCCGGGGGCCACGCCCACTCCGGCGGCGTCGAGGCGGCCGTGCAGGCGGGCCGGGTCCGGGACACCGCCGGGCTGGCCGAGTTCTGCCGGGGCCGCCTGCACACCACCGGGCTCACCTCCGCCGCCCTCGCCGCCGCGGCCGCCCACGGACACGACCCGCGGCTGCTGGACGCCGCCGCCGACGCCCGCACCCCCTCACCCGCGCTACGCGCCGCCGCCCGCAAGCTCGGCCGGCAGTTGATGCGCGCCGCGCGGGCGGCCTGGCCCGGACCCGAACTCGACGCCCTGGCCGCCGCGTTCCCGCGCGGCGCGCACCAGCCCGTCGTCCTCGGCACAGCGGCCCGCGCGGCCGGGCTCGGGCCGCTCGACGCCGCGTACTGCGCGGTGTACGAGACGGTCAGCGGCCCGGCGACCGCCGCGGTACGGCTGCTGAGCCTCGACCCGTTCCGGGCGACCGCCGTCCTGGCGCGGCTCGCACCCGAGATGGACGCGGTCGCCGAGCGGGCCGCCTCGGCGGCCGGGGGCGGGGTCGACGACCTGCCCGCGGTCTCCGCCCCGCTGCTGGACATCACCGCCGAACAGCACGCCGGCTGGCCGGTACGCCTCTTCGCCTCCTGACCCGCCGCGGACCCAGCCCGTCACCACGCCCGACCACCCCGGAACGAGGACGACCCCCATGCATCTCGGCCACCACCACGACGGACCGCCCGCGGTCGGCGCCGACGCCCACCGCCCCGACGGCACCCGCCGCGCCCTGCGCATCGGCCTCGGCGGACCCGTCGGCTCCGGCAAGACCGCCACCGTCGCCGCCCTCTGCGCCGCCCTGCGCGACACCCTCTCCCTCGCCGTCGTCACCAACGACATCTACACCCGCGAGGACGCCGAGTTCCTGCTCCGCAACGCCGTCCTCCCGCCCGAGCGCATCCAGGCCGTCGAGACCGGCGCCTGCCCCCACACCGCCATCCGCGACGACATCTCCGCCAACCTGGAGGCGGTGGAGGACCTGGAGGACGCGGTCGGCCCACTCGACCTCGTCCTCGTCGAGTCCGGCGGCGACAACCTCACCGCCACCTTCTCCAAGGGCCTGGTCGACGCGCAGATCTTCGTCATCGACGTCGCGGGCGGCGACGACATCCCCCGCAAGGGCGGCCCCGGCGTCACCACCGCCGACCTGCTCATCGTCAACAAGACCGACCTCGCGCCGTACGTCGGCTCCGACCTCGGCCGGATGGCGCGGGACGCCAAGGAGCAGCGCGGCGACCTGCCCGTCCTGTTCACCTCCCTGCGCGAGGAGCCCGGCGTCGGCCCCGTCGCCGACTGGGTCCGGGCCCGGCTCGCCGACTGGACCGCCGCCTGAGCCGGCCGCCGGTCCGAGCCGCTCCCATGGGAATCCACGCCACCGCCCGTATCGTCGCCGACCGCACCGGCCTGCCCGTCCTGACCGGTGAGGGCCCGCTCGCCCTGCGCCGCACCCGCTCCGACGGACCGGGCCTGCGGGTCACCGTCGTCGGCGCCATGAGCGCGCCCCTCGGCGGCGACCGGCTCGCGATCGAGGCCGAAGTGCGGGACGGGACCCGGCTCACCGTGGACTCCGCCGCCGCGACCCTCTCCCTCCCCGGCCGGGTGCCGGAACCGGCCCACTACGAGGTGCGCCTGACCGTCGGCGAGGACGCCGAACTGCGGTGGCTGCCCGAGCAGTTGATCGCGGTACGCGGCAGCGACCTGCGGATGCGCACCCGGGTCGACCTGGCCGCCGGGGCCCGCCTGGTCCTGCGCGAGGAGCAGATCCTCGGCCGGCACGGGGAGGAGCCCGGCACCCTCGCCACCCGGCTGACCGTCCACCGCGCCGGACGCCCGCTGTTCGACGGGGAGTTGCGCTGCGGGCCCGGCGCCCCGGGCGGCTGGGACGGGCCCGCCGTCCTCGGTGGGCACCGGGCCACCGGGCAACTCCTCGTCGTCGACCCGGAGTTCGAGAAGGAGCCGCCCGGTGTGCGGCAGCTCGGCCCCACGGCGGTCCTGGCACCGCTGGCCGGCCCGGGAGCCCTCGTCACCGCCGTCGCCGAGGACGCGCGGGCGCTCCGCGCGGTCCTGGACGAGGCACTGGCGCACCTCTCACCACGCTCCAACGCCTGACCCCCGCGCGCGGGGACCTGGCCCTGGACCTGCGGGTCTTCGGACGTGTGATGGCGCCTGACCCCCGCGCGGGGACCCGGCGCGGAAGCACGGCGTGCACCGCTGAGCGGGCGTGCCTCACCGGTATGGGTTCGGTAAAGAACGTCTGTGCGACCTGTTGTCGGGGAAGGTGCCGCGAACGGATCCCCGGGATTCCGACCGTCACCGATCCCAGGCGTGGAGCGCCCACCTCGCCGGTGACCCCCGGGCCCTGGTGGACGCGTCCGCGCCCGACCTCTCCGACACGGCGGGCAACATCGCCGCCGAGAACGGCAACGCGGTCTACACGGCCGTCGAGTGCGCGGACGCCAAGGGGCCGACGGACTGGCGGACCTGGGACCGGGACAGCACCCGCCTCCACCGGGACCACCCGTTCCTCACCTCCCCCGTACCCGCCCGGTTCCCCGGGTCAGCGTGTGCCGCGCCCCGGGAAGCGGCGGGGCCTCTGCTGCCGCTCGCGCTCCTGCTCCTCGGCCTTCACCTCGGCCGCGTAACGGTCCACGTACTCCTGGCCGGAGAGGTCGAGGATCGCGTACATGATCTCGTCCGTGACCGCCCGGATGACCGCCTTCTCGTTCTCCATCCCCTCGTACCGGGAGAAGTCCAGCGGCTCGCCGAAGCGGACCGTGACCCGCTTGATCTTCGGCAGCACCTGCCCGGGCGGCTGGATCTCGAAGGTGCCCACCATCGCGCACGGCACCACCGGCACGCCCGCCCTGAGCGCCATCACCGCCACCCCGACCTTGCCCTTGTAGAGCCGGCCGTCGTGGGAGCGGGTGCCCTCCGGGTAGATGCCGAGCAACTCGTCCTTCGTCAGCACCCCCAGCCCCTCGCGGATCGCCGCCTGCCCGGCCTCCTTGCCCGAGCGGTCCACCGGGATCTGCCCCGCGCTGCGGAAGAACGCGGCGGTCAGCCGGCCCTTCACGCCGGGGCCGGTGAAGTACTCCGCCTTGGCGAGGAAGGTGATGCGCCGCTTGAGGATCGCCGGCATCAGGAAGTGGTCCGAGAACGACAGATGGTTGCCCGCGATGATCGCCGCGCCCTCCGCCGGAACGTGCTCCAGCCCCTCGATCCTGGGGCGGAACAACAGCCGGAGCAGCGGCCCCAGGAGCACGTACTTGAGCACGTAGTAGAACAAGGGACCTCTCTCCGCCTCTGTGTCGGCGCCCTGTTCGTCCCCTGTTCGCCGGGTCCGTCGGGGGCGCCGTCCGTCGGTGATCGATCGTAGCCGGACCGGGCGCGCCTGAGGACGGTCGTGCGAGGGGTTCGGCCACCGCCCGGGCCACCGGCGGGGGTCTCCGGGTGGTTCCGGCTCAGCCGTGCGCGGCGGGCGCCGGGGACGCGTGGGCGGACGCGTCCGCCGCGAGCCGGCGCAGACCCCGCGCCGACGGGCTGCCGGGCTGCGCGGTCCACACGACGATGTGCTGCCCGGGGGCGGTGGAACTGGTCAGGGTGTCCCGGTCCAGCACGGGGGTGCCGGCCACCGGGTGGTGGAACACCTTGTGCCCGGTGCCCTGGACGGCGACCTCGCGCGCCTGCCACCAGCGCGGGAAGTCGCCGTGCGGGGCCATCCGGGCCAGGAGTCCGCGCAGGCGCGGGTCGTCCGGGTGGTGCGCGGTGTGCATCCGCAGATAGGCGACGCAGTCGCGGGCCCCGCCCGCCCAGTCGTCGTAGCGGGCGCGCTGCCCGAAGCAGCTGGTGATCGTCGAGGGCGGTACGCACATGGACTTCCACGACGTGCCCAAGTACGTCGACCGCGCCGTGTCCGAGGCGGCGCCCTTCTCCCGGGAGCGCCTCACCGGCGAACCGGTCGGGCCCGCCGAGCAGGGCTGAGACCGCCGACCGCGGCGGTGGCCCGCCCGGGGACGCGGATCGCGCCCCCGAGCGGGCCGGTGCCGAGCCGTGGCCCGTTGTCCGATGCCTGCGGCACCGGCTTGTCCGGTGCCTACGGCACGAGCTTCAGCAGTCGGTTCGGGGAGCCGGAGCCCGGGTTCGTCACCTTGCCCGGGGTGGAGCCGTTCACCAGGGCCGTGGCGACCTGGGCCGGGGTGGCCGAGGTGTGGTTGGCCAGGTAGACCGCCGCCGCGCCCGCCACGTGCGGCGTGGCCATCGAGGTCCCGGAGATGGTGGTGGTCGCGGTGTCGCTGGTGTGCCAGCCCGCCGTGATGGACGAGCCGGGGGCGAAGAGGTCCAGGACGGCGCCGTGGTTGGAGTAGCTCGCCCGCGCGTCGGTGCTGGTGGTCGCGCCGACGGTGATCGCCTCGGTGACCCGCGCCGGGGAGAACGAGGAGGCGTTGGCGTTGCTGTTGCCGGCCGCGACCGCGTAGGTCACCCCGCTCGTGATGGAGCGCCGCACGGCCGCGTCCAGGGTGGTGGAGACCCCGCCGCCGAGGGAGAGGTTGGCGACCGAGGGTCCGGAGTGGTTCGCCGTCACCCAGTCGATGCCCGCGATGACGCCCGCGGTGGTGCCCGAGCCGGAGTTGTTCAGGACCCGCACCGCCACGATCTTCGCCTTCTTGGCGACGCCGTAGGTCGAGCCCGCGATGGTGGTGGCGACGTGCGTGCCGTGGCCGTTGCCGTCCTGGGCGACGTTGTCGCCGTCCACCGCGTCGTAGCCGTTGACGGCCCGTCCGCTGATCTGGGAGTGCGAGATGCGCACCCCGGTGTCGATGACGTACGCGGTCACCCCGCTGCCCGCCGAGTCCGGGTAGGTGTATGTGCCGGAGAGCGGCAGTGAGGTCTGGTCGATGCGGTCCAGGCCCCAGGGGGCGTTGGTCTGGGTCGCGCCGACCCGCACGGTCTGGTTCTGCTCGACGGAGGCCACCGCCGGGTCGGCCGCGAGTCTGCGGGCCTCGGCGGCGGACAGCTCGGCCGTCCAGCCGTTGAGCGCGTGCCCGAAGGTCTTCTTCACCGTCCCGCCGTACTCGCGGACGAGGTTCCTGCCGCGGGCGGAGGCGGCCGTGAAGCCGGCGCCCTCGGTGAGCGTGACGATGTAGCTGTCCTCGACGGCGGTGGGGGAACCGGCGGCGAGGACCGTGCCCTCGGCGGGGGCCGGGGCTGCCTGGGCCGGGAGCGCCGTGAGTCCGCCGACGAGAGCGGCGGCCGTCAGCGCGGTGACGGCGACGGTAGGGGCCTTCCTGCTGCGCAGTCGTGCCATGGCGAGTGAGCCTCCTCTGGGCAGCGCGTGCCGGAGTGCGGCACATGCTGTGGGGGGTGCACGCGGTGTCGCGTACACGGCTTCGAGCGAGGGGTGCCGCTCTCGGCTGGAGTCGAGCTTCAAGCGCGGGCATGTGCAGGACAAGGTCGTTGACGGAGTGTCAACAACCTTGACATGTATGTGCAATCGGAAGGGTCGCTTCCGGCCAGAACCCCGCCACATCCGGCCTCTTCCGCGCCGGCCCGCATGATCCCGGCGGGAGCGGCGCCGGCACGGATGTGCCCGGAGTGTGTCCCCGGAATCACCGAATCCGCACGTTTCCGGGGGATGAGCCCGCCCCGGGCGGTAAACCGACAGGGACGGACGCGCCTGCCGTGACCGGGCGCGCGCGACGGACCGAGGGGCAAGGGGACCCATGGCAGACGACTGGCACACGGCGCCCCGCGCACAGCGCGCGGCGGACTGGCAGACCCACGTCCAGCAGATCCACCCCGCCGGGAGCGCCCCGGTCGAGGCGGTCTTCCGCTACACGGCGGACGACCCCTTCGCGGCACGCGTCGAGTTCCGGCGTCCCGGCCTCCCGCCGGTCACCTGGTTCATGGCGCGCGATCTGCTGGTCCGGGGTGTGCGGGTGCTGAGCGGTACCGGCGAGGTACGGCTGCGCCCCGTGCCCGGACCCGGCCGGGACGGCGTCGTCCATCTGCGCCTGGGAACGCCCCGGGCGCACGCCCTGTTCGTCGTGGACCGGTCCGGGCTCTCCCGCTGGCTCGACCGCACCTTCGCCCTCGTCCCGCGCGGCGCCGAGTCCTCGCACGTCGACTGGGACGCGGTCACCGGGCGGCTGCTGCCCGCCACCGAGGAGGGCTGACGTCCGGCAGGGGGTGGGCGGTGGACGGGGCAGCCGAGGCGGGTGCCTAGGATGCCCCCATGAGACGGCAGAGCGCGCAGCGGACCCGGAGTTCCCGGGCGCGGGCGCGTGTGCTGCTCGTCCTGGCCGTGCTCGCGGGCGTCCTCGCCATGCACGGACTCGCCTCCGGCACCGTCGTCTTCGCCACGCCGCACACCCTGTCCGGCAGCGCGTCCGCGACACCGGCCGGCGGTACGGAGCACGCACCGCGCCCGCACCGGGACCCGTCTCCCGCGCCCACCGAGCCCTCCGCGCACCCGTCGCACCCGTCACCCGGCGCCGGCCACGCCGACCCCGTCGCGGTGAGCGGCGACGCACACCACGACCGTGCCGCCACGGCGGACGCCCACGGCGCGGGGGCGGGCGGGCATGTGGACCACGCCGACCGGACCTGCGCCGCGAGCGGCCTCGGCGCCGCGCCCGTGCTCCCGGCCCTCCCGCTCGTCGGAGCGGACGGCCGGGCAACGGCGGCCGAACCGCCGACCGCCGCCACCGGGGCGTGCGAGACCCGCGCCCCGCCCTCACTGAGCCGGCTCCAACTCCTGCGCATATAGGGGCGCCCCGGCGCGCCCGGTCCTCCGGCCGGGCCGCCCCGCGAGGCATGTACCCATCCGTGCGCACCACAGGAGCAGCACCACCATGACCACATACCGTCCGACGATCCGCCGTGCCTCCGCCCGGGCGGCGGCCGCCACGGCCTGCGCCCTCGTCCTCGCCGCCTGCGGCGGCCAGGACGCACCGGCCGGACACAACGGCCACGACGCCCCCGCCGCCACCTCCTCGGCGCCCGCGTCCGCCTCCCCGTCCGCGTCCGGCCGGCACAACGCCGCCGATGTCGCCTTCGCACAGGGGATGATCCCGCACCACCGGCAGGCCGTCGTCATGGCGGACCTGGCCGGCACCCGGGCCGGTTCCCCCGAGGTCAAGGCCCTGGCCGTGGAGATCAGGAAGGCCCAGGGCCCGGAGATCAAGACCCTCACCGGCTGGCTGACCGCCTGGGGCGAGCAGGTCCCCGCCGAGGACGCGAACGGCCACACCGGCCACGGCGCTTCCGGCGCGCACGGAGCGGCCGGGATGATGACGCCCGAGGAGCTGGCCGGCCTGGAGAAGGCGACGGGGAAGGCGTTCGACACCGCCTTCCTGGAGCTGATGGTCGAGCACCACGAGGGCGCCGTCGCGATGGCGCGGACCGAGCGTTCCGACGGCGCCCACGGGCCCGCGATCGCGATGGCCCGCGACATCATCGCCTCCCAGAGCGCCGAGATCGCCCGCATGAACGCCCTCCTCGGCCGGAACTGAGCACCCCCGCGCGGGCGGTGGAAATCCGGGGTCCGCCGGTTCCGCCGCCCGCGCGGAGAGGGCTGTTCGGGCAGTCGACGGACCGTCAAACCTGGGCCCGGCGCGTCGTGCGGTCGGCCGGGTGAATATCCCGGGGACATCACTCAGGGAGCCCACTCGGTAACCCGGATGCCCGTCTCTCCGGTGGTGGGCGCGCGGGATCCGGCTGACGGTGATTCACGTCGCCACTGCGATCCGACGGTCCGGCACGGTGCCGGGTCACGCAGTCGCGGCGAAAGGAAAGGCTTCACCATGCGCTCTGCCCGCATTCTGCTCGCCTCGGCCGCCGTCACCGCGGCCCTCGGGATCTCCGCTCCCGCCGCCTACGCGCTCGCTCCCGCCGACGACCACGGCAAGGAGAGCTCGTCCAGTGACAAGAAGTGGGAGAAGGACGACCACGACAAGGACGACCACGACAAGGGCGGCAAGTACAAGCCGCACGGTGGCGTGCACGCCGGTGGCGGCGCGCTCGCCGGTGTGACGGGTGACGACTGGAAGAAGGACGACTCGGAGAAGAAGGGCGGCAAGTACAAGCCGCATGGTGGTGTCCACGCCGGTGGTGGCGCCCTCGCGGGTGTCACGGCCGACGACTGGAAGAAGGACGACAAGGACGACCACGACAAGGGCGGCAAGTACAAGCCGCACGG
>NZ_JBEXXN010000055.1:0-36491 GCF_040630445.1 Streptomyces sp. NPDC005805 | reverse complement strand
CGTGCACGCCGGTGGTGGCGCCCTCGCGGGTGTCACGGCCGACGACTGGAAGAAGGACGACAAGGACGACCACGACAAGGGCGGCAAGTACAAGCCGCATGGTGGTGTCCACGCCGGTGGCGGCGCGCTCGCCGGTGTCACGGCCGACGACTGGAAGAAGGACGAGTCCTCGAAGGAGGGCTACTCCTCCTCCAGCGACAAGAAGTGGGAGAAGGACGACTCCGAGAAGTCCTGGAAGCACGAGAAGCCGCGCGGTGGCGTCCACACCGGCGGTGGCGGCACGGCCCTCTCGGGCGGCGGCCTCGCCGCGGGCGCGCTGCTCCTCCTCGGTGGTGTCGGCGCCGGCGCCATGGTGATGCGCCGCCGTGGCGCGACCGGGTCCGCCGCGGCCTGACGTTCCGTACGCAGTCCCCGTCGTGGTCGCCGCCCACCCCCAGGGCGGCGGCCACGGCGTCGGCGTTTGCCGCCCGGACCACCGGGCCGGCCCCGCACACCCGGCCCGCCCGCCAGCCATCCCGCCCGTCAGCGAAAGGCGCGACGTCCCGTATGGACAGCCAGCAGTCCTCCGGCCAGCACCAGCAGTCCCACTCCGCACCCCGCTCCTTCGGCCGCGCCATGCTCTGGCCGGTCATCGCCTCCGTTCTCGGCGTCCTGCTGATCTACAACTCCTTCGACACCACGGACGACGCCAAGCCGCCCTCGCAGCCGGCCGCCGTCGCCTCCGCCTCCCCGTCCGCCGCGCCCACGGCCGCGCCCTCGCCGAGCAAAGCCGCCCCGAAGTACCTCGCGGCGCCCCGCTCCGTGCCCGAGCGGCTGAAGATCATGGAGATCGCCGTCGACGCCCCGTTCATGGGCCTGTCGATCGGCGAGGAGGGCCGTCTGGACGCCCCGCCGCCGGACGACCGGAACCTGGTCGGCTGGTTCCAGGAGGGCGTCACCCCGGGTGAGCTGGGCACCTCGATCGTCGCGGGACATGTGGACACCAAGACCGGCCCGGCCGTCTTCCTCCAGCTCAGAATGCTGAAGAAGGGCAGCAAGGTGGACATCCTCCGCGAGGACGGGTCCACGGTGACCTTCGTGGTCGACTCCGTCGAGAACTTCGAGAAGGACGACTTCCCCAACGACCGGGTGTACGCGGACACCCCCGACGCCCAGCTCCGGCTGATCACCTGCGGGGGCGAGTACGACCGCAAGGCCAAGGACTACACGGAGAACGTCGTCGTCTTCGCGCACCTGGACTCGGTGACCTCCCCGTAGCGGCCCCAGCGGCCCCTCGGCTGCGAACCCTCTGCTCAGATACCCCCTGGGTGTATTCGTTTCATCCGGCCGGACCGGTTGACTCGATACCCCTAGGGGGTATCGTGGTGTCTGTGGTCGCAGCCAGGCGGCCCCGGAGGGAGGAGCGCGTCATGCAGACCGGTGCCAAGATCACCGCCTTCGCCGCGGCGCTCGCGGCGGCCTTCGGCGCGGCGTACGGGGTGGGGCAGGGCCTCGATCCCGTCGTCAGCGAGGCGGAGAAGCCCGCCGGGCACTCGGCCCCGCACGAGCCGGGGCGCGAGAGCCCCGCGGCCTCCGGTCACGGTGAGGAACCGCCCGGCGGGCTCCAGGTCTCCGAGGGCGGCTACACACTCGACCTGGAGACCACCCGGATCGACGCCGGCCGGCCCGCCGAGCTGCGCTTCGCCGTGGTCGAGGACCGGACCGGGCGCAAGGTCACCGAGTACCGCCGCGAGCACGACAAGGAACTCCATCTGATCGTCGCCTCCCGCGACCTGACCGAGTTCCGGCACCTGCACCCCGTGCGGGCCGCCGACGGCACCTGGTCCACCCCGGTCGACCTGCCCGAGGCGGGCGGCTACCGGGTGTTCGCCGACTTCGTCCCCGAGGCCACCGGCGAGGGCGTCACCCTCGGCACCGACCTGGCCGTCGCGGGCGACGCGGAACCCCGCCCGCTGCCCCGGCCCGAGGCCACGGTCACCGTCGACGGCTACCAGGTCGCCCTGACGGGCCGGCTGCGCCCGGGCGAGCCCGCCGAGCTGACCCTCACGGTCACCAGGGACGGCCGCCCGGTCACCGACCTCCAGCCCTACCTGGGCGCCTACGGCCACCTGGTCGCGCTGCGCTCCGGGGACCTCGCCTACCTGCACGTCCACCCGAACGGCGAACCGGGCGACGGGAAGACCCGCCCCGGGCCGGGGATCTCCTTCACCGCGACGGCGCCGAGCCAGGGCGCGTACCGCCTCTTCCTCGACTTCCGGCACGAGGGCACGGTCCGCACCGCGGCCTTCACCGTGACGACGGACGGGGCGGCGGCCGAGCCCTCCGGGCAGCGGCCCGAGCCCGGTGACTCGCACGCCCCGGACGGCCACGGGCACTGACCTCTGCCCCGCGCCGCGCGGGATTGGCCCGGACAGCCGTCCGGGCCAATCCCGCACCCGTACGCGCGACGGGGGCGGCGCGGCTGTTTGCGGTGCGGCGCGGGGGACGGTGCTCTATGGCCTGCCCGACCCCCCACGCCGGCCCGCACGCCGGCTTCCCCGCCAGGAGCACCGGATGCACCGCACCGCCGCCCTCGTCGCAGCCGCCCTTCTCGCCTCGGCGGCGGGCCTGCCCTCGGCCGCGCCCGCCGTGGCCTCGCCCACCCCGCACGCGGACTCCGCCCGTGCCCCGGAGCCGGCGGCCGTGCCGGCGGAGGACGAGGCCGACACCCCGGAGGAGCCCGAGAAGCCGCGCGGGCTGTTTCTGACCGTGTCCGGCTCGGAGAACACCTGGATCCGGGGCGTCCTGCTGCACTGCGCCCCCGAGCCCGCCGGGCCGCACCCGCGGGCGGCCGCCGCGTGCGCCGCCCTCGACGAGGCGCAGGGGGACATGGACCGGCTGCCCGGCGACGGGGCGCCCTGCACCAAGCAGTACGACCCGGTCACGGTCAGCGCCACCGGCGCGTGGCGCGGCAGGCCGACCGCCTGGCACAAGACCTATCCGAACGCCTGCGAGCTGGCCGCCACCACGGGCGCCGTCTTCCGCTTCTGAGCGGACCGGTGTGCGCTGGCGGCTCAGGTGCTGCTGCGGGAGGTGACCACTCCGACGGTCACCAGACCGAGCACGACCCAGCCGAACCAGAGCCATCCGTTGCTGCCGAGTGCCGCCGTGTAGGCCGTCACGACCACCAGGGTCCCGACGGTCAGCACTCCCATCACCTTCGTCGGACTGGACATCTGCGCCCTCCTTCGACGGCGGGGACCGTCAGGAACCATGGTCGCCCCTGACCGGCGTGTCGCGCTACTGCCGGGAGGGCCCGGCACCGAATCACCGGTGCCGGGCCCTCCCGTGGCGTGCACGGCGGCTCCGCCGCGCGGTCAGCGTCCGCCGCTGCGCGCCTGGAGCGAGGCCAGGTACGCGTTGTACGCCTCCAGCTCCTTGTCGCCGTCCCGGTCCGCGGCCCGGTCCTGGCGCCTGGCCACCCGCTGCTCGGAGCGGTACCACTGGTAGACCAGCGCGATCAGCACCAGCACGGACGGGATCTCGCTGAACGCCCAGGCGATCCCGCCCGCCGCGTGCTGGTCGTCCAGCGCGTCGATGCCGAGGGAGGCCGGCGGGCTCGCGTACGCGCCGACCATGGGCGTGGAGGCCATCATCAGCGCGATGCCGAAGAACGCGTGGAACGGCATCCCGGCGAACAGCTCCAGCATCCGCATCACATAGCCGGGGCGGTGCGGGCCGGGGTCCACGCCCATGATCGGCCAGAAGAACACCAGCCCGACCGCGAGGAAGTGCACCATCATCGCGATGTGCCCGGTCTTCGAGCCCATCAGGAAGTCGAACAGCGGCGTGAAGTACAGGCCGTAGAGGCTGGCGATGAAGAGCGGGATGGTGAACGCGGGATGCGTGACGATCCGCATGTAGCGGCTGTGCAGAAGGCTCAGCAGCACCTCGCGCGGCCCGGTGCGGTCCCGGCCGGCCACCGGCAGGGCGCGCAGGGCGAGGGTGATCGGCGCGCCGAGCAGCACCAGGATGGGCGTCACCATGCTGATGATCATGTGCTGCACCATGTGCACGCTGAACATGACCATGCCGTAGTCGTTCAGCTTGGTGCACATCACCAGCAGGATGGTGAGCACACCCGTGGTGAACGCGATCATGCGGCCCACCGGCCAGGCGTCCCCCCGGCGCCGCAGCCGGGCGACCCCCCACCCGTACAGGCCGAGCGCGGCCAGGCACGCGACGAGGAAGAAGGGGTCCGGCGAGAGCTCCAGCCCCCGTCCCAGCGTGAACGGCGGCAGATCCATCGTCATGCCGTGCCCGCTGTGATCCATCTGCGTACTCCCGGGGCTTCCCGATTCGTGCCTGTTGTCCGGACCAGACTAGATGTGCCCCCGGACGCGCTCGCGTCCGGGGGCACGGTGTCCTGGGGGAGTCCCGTCAGAGGACGCACTCCGCCTCGGCGTAGCGGTCGGTCGGGACCGTCTTCAGGGTCCGGGTCGCCTCCTGGAGGGGGACCATCACGATGTCCGTGCCGCGCAGCGCGGTCAGCATCCCGAACTCGCCCCGGTGCGCCGCCTCCACCGCGTGCCAGCCGAAGCGGGTCGCGAGGACCCGGTCGTACGCGGTCGGGGTACCGCCGCGCTGGACGTGGCCGAGGATGACCGGGCGGGCCTCCTTGCCGAGGCGGTGCTCCAGTTCGACCGACAACTGCCGTGCCACACCGGCGAAACGCTCGTGGCCGTAGATGTCCTTGCCGCCCTCGTCCCAGCGCATGGTGCCCTCGCGGGGCTTGGCGCCCTCGGCGACGACCACGATGGCGAACTTCTTGCCCTTGGAGAAGCGCTCGCCGACCCGGGCGGTCAGCTCCTCTATGTCGAACGGGCGCTCCGGGACGACGATGGCGTGGGCGCCGGCGGCCATGCCCGAGTGGAGGGCGATCCAGCCGGTGTGGCGGCCCATGACCTCGACGATCAGCACCCGCTGGTGGGACTCGGCGGTCGTCTTCAGGCGGTCGAGCGCCTCGGTCGCCACACCGACGGCCGTGTCGAAGCCGAAGGTCACATCGGTCGAGGCGATGTCGTTGTCGATGGTCTTCGGCACGCCGACGATCGGCAGACCCGCCTCGGACAGCAGGGTCGCCGCCTTGAGGGTGCCCTCACCGCCGATCGGGATGATCGCGTCGAGCCCCAGGTCGGCCACATGCCCCTTGGCCCGCTCCACGCCGTCCACCAGATGCGCCGGCTGGACCCGGGAGGAGCCGAGGATCGTGCCGCCGCGCGCCAGGATGCCGGACACCGCGTCCAGGTCGAGCTTGCGGTAGTCGCACTCCAGGAGGCCCTTCCAGCCGTCGTGGAACCCGATGACCTCGTCGTCGTGGTCGACGACGGCGCGGTGCACGACGGAACGGATGACGGCGTTCAGACCGGGGCAGTCGCCGCCGGAGGTGAGCACACCAATGCGCATAGCCCGAGAACCTTTGCAAACGTGGGCCGACTCCCGGACCACGTCGTCCGGTTGGATCGGGGCCACCCTACCGGCGCGCGGACCCCGTTCCGAAACCGGCCGTCCGCCTGGTGGGACCGTGTCGGCGGCCCCTCGCTCAGGTGAGCGAGGGGCCGCGGGAATGGGTGCTCGGGTGAGCGCGGAGACCGTCAGGCGGGCTTTCCGAGCGGGGGGTTTCGCGCCTCCCGGAGACGGGTCGGGAGACCGGTCAGGCGGGCTGCGTGGCCGCCGCGATCCGCTCCGCGCGCAGCGCCTCGTACCACCGGTCGTCGGTCGGCGGCAGGGCGTTCACATCGAGGGCCAGCTTCAGCAGCAGGTCCGCGATCTGGGGGTTGCGCGCCATGACCGGGCCGTGCATGTAGGTGCCGAACACGGTGTCGTTGTAGGCGCCCTCGGTGCCGTCGCCGGTGCCGTTGCCGCGGCCGAAGACGGTCCGTGCGAACGGGCGGGCGGTGGGCCCGAGATGGGTGATGCCCTGGTGGTTCTCGAAGCCCGTGAGCTGGGGCAGGTTTAGGCGCGGGTCGATGTCCGCGAGGACGTCGCCGACGCAGCGCTCGCCCTCGCCGCGGGTGGAGACCACGTCGATCAGGCCGAGGCCCGGCTCCCGCTCCCCGAGGTCGTTGATGAACTCGTGGCCCAGGATCTGGTAGCCCGCGCAGACCGAGAAGATGATCGCGCCGTTGGAGGCGGCCCGGCTCAGGCCGCCGTCCCTGCGCAGCCGCTCCGCCGCCAGCCGCTGGGGCCGGTCCTCGCCGCCGCCGATCAGGTAGATGTCGCCCGAGGTGGGCACCGGCTGGTCGCTGCGCACGTCCATGCGCAGGACGTCCAGTCCGCGCTGGCGGGCGCGGCGCTCGACGACGAGGGCGTTGCCCTGGTCGCCGTAGGTGCTGAGCAGGTCCGGGTAGACCCACACCAGACGCAGGCTGCTGTCACTCATTCCCATGGTCCTTTTCGTCCGTCCGCAGCTCGTTGTCCGGGTGCTCAGTTGCCGACGCGGCGGCGCACGTCCTGGAAGGCGGTGTAGTTGGCGATCAGCTCGATCCGGCCGGGCGGGGCGGACTGGACGGCCTCGTCCACGGTCTCGCAGACGCGGAAGTCCAGGCCGGCGACCTCCAGGCGCACGGCCAGGTCGAGGCGGCGGTCGCCGATCACGAAGATCGGGTGCCCGGCGAGCCGGGTGTAGTCCACGTCCCACAGCCAGGAGGTGTCGGTGCCGTCGGCGCCCCGGGCGTTGACGGAGAGGATCACCGGGGTGGGCGGCGGGTCGATCAGGGAGAAGGTCTCGAGCCAGCCGGCCGGGTTCTTCGCGAGGAGCAGGCGCACGTCGCGGCCGAGGAAGGAGACCACGTCGTACCGGCCGGCCACGGCCTGCACCTGGTACATGCGCTCCAGGGCGACCTGCGGCGGCACCCCGAAGGCGGCGGCGACGGCGGCCGAGGTGGCGGCGTTGGCCTTGTTGGCCCGGCCGGGGAGCTGGAGGTGGATCGGCCAGGCGCTGCCGTGCGGGTCGATGACGTGGTCGCCGCTCAGCACCCAGCTGGGGGAGGGGCGGCGGAAGCCGCACTCGCCGCAGAACCAGTCGTCGCCGGGGCGCTGCATCACACCGCCGCAGGACGGGCAGGACCAGGCGTCGTCCTTCCACTCCTGGCCCGCCGCCACCCATACGACATTGGGGGAGGAGGAGGCCGCCCAGACGACGAGCGGGTCGTCGGCGTTGGCGATCACGGTCGCCTTGGAGCCGGCCAGTCCCTCGCGCCACTTCTCGGCCAGCATCCGGGTCTCGGCGGCGCGGTCGAGCTGGTCGCGGGAGAGGTTGAGCAGCGCGATCGCCTTGGGCGTGACGTCCCGGGCGACGCCCGAGAGGTACTTCTCGTCGACCTCGATCACACCGAAGCGGGCGTCCGAGCCGCCCGCCAGCGCGGAGGTGATGCCCGCGGGCATGTTCGCGCCGAGGGCGTTGGAGACCACCGGGCCGGCGGCGCGCAGGGCCTCCGCGATCAGCCGGGTCGTCGTGGTCTTGCCGTTGGTCGCCGACACGAGGACCACGTCCAGGTGCTGTGCGAGCCGGCCCAGCAGGTCGGGGTCGAGTTTCAGCGCCACCCGGCCGCCGATCACCGATCCGCTGCCGCGTCCGGCGGCACGCGACACCGCGGCCGCGGCCTTGCCCGCCGTCACGGCCAGCTTGGCACGCGGCGTCAGCTCCGAGTTGCCTGACATCGTCCTTGATCCTCCTTGCGTCGGTCCGGAGCCAGCCTATCGAGCTATCCCCGGCGTCCCGCACCGCGGCACCGTCGGGAAACGTGGAGGTCACGCGGGAACGTACGCTGGGCGCCATGCGAAACCGGCCGATCCCCGGCAGTTCCGGACTGGTCAGGCCCATGAGCCTGCTCGGTGATCCGGTGCTGCACGCCCCCTGCGAGCCCGTCACGGACTTCGGCGCGGACCCCGGCGGGGGTGCCGGCGCGGACGCCGGTGTGGACCTCGCGCGCCTGGTGGAGGACCTGTTCGCCACGATGTACGCCGCGCAGGGGGTGGGCCTGGCGGCGAACCAGGCGGGGGTGCCGCTGCGGGTCTTCGTGTACGACTGCCCCGACGACGAGGACGTGCGGCACGTCGGCCATGTGGTGAACCCGGTGCTCGTGGCGGCGGACGGGGTCGTGGTGCGCGGGCCGGAGGGCTGCCTGTCCCTGCCGGGGCTGGAGGCGCCGGTGGAGCGGTACGACCGGGCGGTGGTGGAGGGCGTGACGCTGGACGGCGCGCCGGTGCGGGTGGAGGGCACGGGGTTCTTCGCGCGCTGCCTCCAGCACGAGTGCGACCACCTGGACGGGCTGGTCTACGCGGACCGGCTCACGCGGTGGCGCCGGGGGCGGCTGGCGCGGGGGGTGGGGCGGGCGGCGTGGGGGTCCGCGGAGCGGGTGGGGCGGGTGCGGGGGGTGCGGGGGGTTGGCGGCGCGTAGGGGGCGCCTGCTGCGGGCCCTTTCCCCACCCCGCCCCTTCCCGTAACCGGGGGCTCCGCCCCCGGACCCCCGCGCCTCAATCGCCGGCGGGGCTGGAGTGGCTGCCGTCCCGGGCCGGGGCGGGGGCGCTTCCGTGGGTGTCCGGCTTCCGGCACGGGGACGCCTCAATCGCCGGCGGGGCTGGAGTGGCAGTTGTCGGGCGGGGCTGGAGTGGCAGCCCGGTCGAACGCGCGAGGTCACGCCTCCGGCGTGACCTCGCGATCGGGCGCGTCGAAGAGGCGGCCGCAGAGGAGGTCCGTCAGGCTCTCGACCAACTCCTCGCGTGCGCACGGGCGTTCGGCCAGCCACCAGTCGCCCGCCGCGTGCATCATGCCGACGATGCCGTGGCCCCAGACCCGGGCCACCAGCTCCCCGCCGGGGCCGAGGTCCGCGCGGTCGGCGATGACCTGGCCCAGTTCCTCGCCGAGGCGGCGCAGCAGTGGCGCCGAGTGGCGGCCGACGTCGAAGCCCTGCTCGGCGGGGGTGCGGTCGCCGTCCTCGGAGGGGTGCATCAGGAAGCGGTAGACCTGCGGCCGCGCCTCGATCGCCGCGAGATAGGTGTCCAGCGTGCCCGCCACCTGCTGCCGGCGGTCCACCGGCGCGTACACCGCCACCTTCAGCGCCCGCAGCAGCGCGTCGGTGTGGCGTTTGGCGAGGGCCCGGTAGAGGCCGCCCTTGTCCCCGAAGTGGCGGTAGAGGATCGGCTTGGTGATCCCCGCCTCGGCGGCGATCGCGTTCATCGAGGCCTGCGGCCCGTCGCGGAGGACCACCCGCTCGGCCGCCTCCAGCAGCTCGCGCCGCCGCTGGTCCGCCGAGCGCTGCTGCTGCGTGGTCTCCATGATCCGACTCTCCCCGCCCTTGCGAAATGCGTGACGCGCAAGGTAACACCCACCTGCCCGGACCGGTGATCCGGCTGCGTCGGTTGACATGTGCTACTGATCGGTAACAGACTTTGGTTACCGCAAGTAACGCGCTGCTGGGCGCCGTAGTGCTGGAGGGGTCATGACCGAGTTCACGCTCGATCTCAACGAGGACCAGAAGCAGGTCCGCGACTGGCTGAACGGCTTCGCGAAGGATGTCATGCGCCCGGCCGCCGCGGAATGGGACGAGCGCGAGGAGACGCCCTGGCCCGTCATCCAGGAGGCCGCCAAGATCGGCATCTACTCCCTGGACTTCTACGCCCAGCAGTTCTTCGACCCGACCGGCCTCGGCATCCCCATGACCATGGAGGAGCTGTTCTGGGGCGACGCGGGCATCGCCCTGTCGATCGTCGGCACCGGCCTCGCCGCCGTCGGCGTCATCGCCAACGGCACCGAGGAGCAGATCGGCACCTGGATCCCGCAGATGTACGGCGATGCCAACGATGTCAAGGTCGCCGCCTTCTGCTCCTCCGAGCCCGACGCGGGCAGCGACGTCGCCTCCATGCGGACCCGCGCCGTCTACGACGAGGCCAAGGACGAGTGGGTCCTCAACGGCACCAAGACCTGGGCGACCAACGGCGGCATCGCAGGCGTGCATGTCGTGGTCGCCGTCGTCGACCCGGAGCTGGGCTCGAAGGGGCACGCCTCCTTCATCGTCCCGCCCGGCACCCCCGGGCTCAGCCAGGGCCAGAAGTTCAAGAAGCACGGCATCCGCGCCTCGCACACCGCCGAGGTCGTCCTGGAGGACTGCCGCGTCCCCGGCAGCTGCCTCCTCGGCGGCAAGGAGAAGCTGGACGAGCGCCTGGCCCGGGCCCGCGAGCGGGCGAAGGCGGGCGGCGGCGAGCGGCTGAAGAACGCGGCGATGGCCACCTTCGAGGCGTCCCGCCCGGCCGTCGGCGCCATGGCCGTCGGCACCGCCCGCGCCGCCTACGAGGAGGCGCTGGAGTACGCCAGGACCCGGGAGCAGTTCGGCCGCCCGATCATCGACAACCAGGGCGTCGCCTTCCAGCTCGCCGACATGCGCACCCGGATCGACGCGTCCCGGCTGCTGGTCTGGCGCGCCTCCTGGATGGCCACCACCGGCAAGCCCTTCACCTCCGCCGAGGGCTCCATGTCCAAGCTCTTCGCCAGCGAGACGGCCAAGAGCGTCACCGCCCAGGCCATCCAGATCCTCGGCGGCAACGGCTACACCCGCGAGTACCCGGTGGAGCGCATGCACCGGGACGCGGCGATCTACACCATCTTCGAGGGCACCAGCGAGATCCAGCGCCTGGTGATCGCCCGCACCCTGGCGGGCATGCCCATCCGCTGACCGGCCGGCCACGGCACACGGCGGCGCCCCGGTCCCCCATGGACCGGGGCGCCGCCGTGTGGACGGACGTACGGAACGGAAGGGCTCAGGCCGGCAGGGCCGCCTCCACGGCCGCCACGACCTCCGGCGCCTCCGGCTCGGTGCGCGGACGGAAGCGGGTCACCTCGCCGCCGGGCGCGATCAGGAACTTCTCGAAGTTCCACTGCACATCGCCCGCCTCGCCGTCCGCGTCCGCGACCCGGGTCAGCTCCGTGTACAGCGGATGGCGGCCCTCGCCGTTCACGTCCGCCTTCTCCAGCAGCGGGAAGGTCACCCCGTAGGTCGCCGAGCAGAACTCCGCGATCTCCTCGGAGCTGCCCGGCTCCTGCCCGGCGAACTGGTTGCACGGCACGCCCAGCACCGTGAACCCCTTGTCGCCGTACGTCTTCTGCAGGCGCTCAAGACCCTCGTACTGGGGCGTCAGGCCGCAGCGGGAGGCGACGTTCACCACGAGCACCGCCTTGCCGGCGTGGTCGGCGAGCGAGGTCTCGGTGCCCTGGAGCGTGCGCAGGGGGATGTCGTACAGGGACAACGCGGACTCCTTCGTGCGGGTGTGTCCCCGCAGCCTACTTCCCCGCCCGGGCACCGCCGCGCCCGCCGGGGGGCGGGCCGGACGGAATCCGCCCAACTCCCGCGCGGACGGCCGAAGATCGGCACAATGGCGGCTGTGACCTCGTACACCGAACTGCAGCTCGCCGACGGAACGGCGGTCCGCTTCGTCCTCACGCCCGGTACGCCCGGCACGGTTGGCCCTCCCGGCGGGGAGCCGGCGGGCGGATACGACGACCCGGACGGCATGGGCCCCACCGTCCCCGTCGCCCGCGGCGAAGGGAGCGCCACCTTCGCCGTCGGCGCCCTGCGCCGCGCCCTGCACCCCCTGGGTACGGTCCTCCAGGAGGTCCACGACGCCGTGATGGCCTCGCCCGAACCCCCGCAGGAGATCAACGTCACCTTCGGCGTCCAGATCGGCCAGGACCTCAAGCTCGGCATCGTCGGGGGCAGCGGCCAGGCCCATATCGAGGTCTCCGCGACCTGGCAGCCGCGCCCCCGCACGGACTGACCGGTGGGCTGGTTCATCGGCGCGGGCGCCACGGCGACCGCCAACGCCCGGCACTGCGCCGTCGCCGTGCTGCGCACCCGGGACGAGCGGAGCGCCGGCGCCGGCGTACTGCTCACCCCCGGGCTCCTGCTGACCTGCGCCCATGTCGTCAACGACGCCCTGGGACGGCCGGTGTTCGCCACCCCGAGCCCCGGCGACACCCCCGTCCGGATCGTGCACCGGGACGGCACGGGGGAGCGCCGGCTCACCGCCGAGGTGGCCCACTGGGTCCCGCCCCGGCGGCTCGACGGCACCCTCCCCGTGCGCGAGCGGGAGGACCGCGAATGGCTCGGCGACCTCGCCGTCCTGCGGTTCGCGCCGCCGCCCGGGGCCGTCCTCCCGCGCGCCGGCTGGCGGCCGATGCGGCCCGGCCAGAACCTCCGGACCTGGCACAGCAGCGGACTCGCCGGCTCCTTCGCCGACGTACGGGTCAAGACCTGTGACGGCGTCGTCGGCTACGTCGACGGCGACCCCACGGGCATGTCCATCGGACCGGCCTTCAGCGGCGGGGCCCTGTGGTCCGTGCTCGACCACTCCGTCGTCGGCCTGGTCGCCGCCCACATGATGCCGCCCCAGGACCCCGCCACCGGCCGGGCCCTGCCCCACAGCCCCCAGCACGTCGCCCGCCGCAGCTGGGCCATCCCCTGGCAGCGGATACGCGCCGAACTCGCGGCCGCAGGCGCCGCGGGCCTCGTCGGCGACCCCGGGACCGCGCCCGACGACCCCGCCTACCCCCTCCTCGCCGAGACCGTCCGCCGGCTCGTCCCCGACGCCACCCTCCGCGGCGACCTCGGCCGCCTCGTCGCCGACCGCTGCGGGCTGCACCACCCGGACGACGGATCGGCGCCCTCGCCCGAGGAGTTCGCCCACCTGCTGGTCACCGAACCCCGGGCGCTGGCCGCGCTCACCGAGATCCTGCGGCTGCGCGACCCGGCCGCCGTCGGGCAGCTCCTCGCCGTCGGCCGGCTCTCCGCCGTACCCCGCCTCCTCTCGCCCCGGGAGCACACCCGGCTGCTCGACCTCGTCGCCCTGCTGCCCGAGACCGTCGTCGCCCGCCTGCCCGAGGCCGTGCGCGCCGCCCTCCCGCTGGCCGCCGAGTACCCGGCGGACCCGGCCGGGCCCCGGGGAGCGGCGAAACTCCTGGAACGGATCGAACGCCTCCCCGGCGACAGCCGCGCCGAGGCCGCCGCCCCGCGGGTGCCCGGACTCCTGCGCGCCGTCGAATACCTCGCCGCCCTCTGCCCCGACGACCGCCGCGCCGGACTGCGGCTCTGGTGCGACGGCGTCGCCCAGCGCCTCGGCATCCCCCGCTCCGCCCTCGCCGAACGGCGCTCCGACGCCGACGACTGGACCGCCGGCCTCGCCGCCCGCACCGGGCCGCCCCGCGTCCTCGTCCATGTCGTCCGCGGCGGCGCGCCGGACCGCTACCGGCTGCGGATCTGGTGCGACGAGGGCGCCGGACCCCGGCAGGTCTCCACCGACGGCGACCGCGACCACAGCGGCGCCGAGGCCGCCCGCGCCCTGCTGCGCGTCCTGGAATCCCTCCACCGCGCCTCCGCCGGCGAACGGCGGCCCGTCGTGGAGGCCCTCGTCGACCGCGCCGGGCTCAACCTGCCGATCGACGAGTGGGAGAGCTTCGACCCCGGGGACCTCGTCCCCGGTGTCCTCGGCGCCGAGTACCCGCTGGTCGTCAACTGCCCGGAACTCCTGCGCCGCAACGAGCGTTTCCTCCCCGAGTGGCGCCGGCGCTGGCGTCAGCTGGACACCGGCGGATCCCTGCGGTTCTCCGGCGGCTCCGCGGGCCCGCGGCAGATCTACGGCACGCTGATGGACCATCAGGACACCGTCCGCGTCGCGGTGGACGCGGCGGGGCACCTGCGGGACGGCATCGTCGAGGTGTGCCTCGCCGTCGGCGTGCCCGTCGTCGTCTGGGACCGCGGCGCCGGGGCCGAGTCGCACGCCGTCGACCACATGACCGCCGTCACCACCCGTGAACTGCCCGAAGGGGTCCGCTCCTACCGGGCCAAGACGGTCCACCGCCCCGGGGACTACCCCGGCCGGCCCGTCCTGGCCTGGGCGGACGCGGACCGCACCGTACCGCGACTCCATCTGTCCGAACCGCAGGAGAGCCGATGAGCAGCCCGCCCGACGCCGACTGGCGGATCTTCCGCGGCGACGGCGTCCGCCGCACCGTCGCCATGCCGCCCGCCCCGCCCTGGCGCCGCTTCCGCCCGCCCGGCCCCGACCCGGACCGGCGCCGCGCCCCCCTGCCGTACCTGATCTCGCCGCGCCACGCCGACGTCGTCAACGCGGCCCTCCATCTGCGCCGGCCCCTGCTGGTCACCGGGCCCGCCGGCACCGGCAAGTCCTCCCTGGCCCGGGCCGTCGCCCACGAACTGGACCTCGGTCCGCTGCTGCGCTGGCCGGTGAACAGCCGCTCCGGCGTCCAGGACGCCCTCTACCAGTACGACGCGATCGGCCGGCTCCGCGAGACCACCCTCAGCCGCGACCGGGGCGACGCCGAACCCTCCCTCGGCAGCTTCATCCGCCTCGGCCCCCTCGGCACCGCCCTCGTCCCCCGCGAGGTCCCCCGGGCCCTGCTCGTCGACGAGATGGACAAGGGCGACGTCGACCTGCCCAACGACCTGCTCACCGTGTTCGAGGAGGGCGTCTTCGAGATCCCCGAACTGGTCCGGCTGCCCGAGGAGCACGCCGTCGTCGAGGTCCTCGCCGCCGACGGCGACGCCACCGTCCCCGTGGCACGCGGCCGGGTCCAGTGCACCGAGTTCCCCGTCGTGGTCATCACCAGCAACGGCGAACGCGACTTCCCGCCCGCCTTCCTGCGCCGCTGCATCCGCCTCGACCTGCCCGTCCCCGACGAGGAGCGGCTGCGCGAGATCGTCGCCGCCCACCTCGGCGAGGACGCCCTCGGCGAGGTCGACGACCTCCTCCAGGCCTTCCTGCGGCGCCGGGCCCCCGGCGAACTCGCCACCGACCAGCTCCTGAACGCCGTGTTCCTGCGCACCGGGGGAGTGGACCTCGACGCCGACGGGCTCCTCGACGCGGTGCTGCACCAGCTGACGGGCACGGTCTGAGATGACCGGGGCGGCGGGCGACCGACTGGGCGAGGCCCTGCGGGTCCTGGGCGGCGCGGGCCGCGACCTCGACCCGCAGGAGCTCCTCGACGTGCTCTGGCTCGCCACCCGGCTGCCCCGGAGCGACACCCTCCCGCTCGCCGGACCCGCCCCGCACCCCGGCCCCCGCCCCGGCCCCGCCCCCGACGACCCGCCCGCCCCCGGCACCGAAGCCGAGGACCGGCCCGGCGCCGAGGCACCCGGCGCGGGCCCCGACCCCGGGCGCGGGCCCGAACTCCACGCCGCCGCCCGCCGGCCCACGGCCCACCGCCCCCCGGAACGCCGCCCCGGCGCGCGCCGGACCACCCCGCCGGACGGGCCGCCGCCCGACCGCCGGGCCATGCCCCTGCGGGCCCCGGAGGACAAGGCCCTCCGCGACGAACTCCTCATCGGCCGCGCGCTGCGCCCCCTCAAACAGCGCCGCCCCAGCCTCCGCCGCCACGAGGTCGACGAGACGGCCACGGCCGCCGCCCTCGCCGAGACCGGGCTGCCGGACGTGGTCACCCGCCCCGCCCGGGAACGCTGGCTGCATCTGGTGCTCCTCGTCGACGACGGGCTGTCGATGCTGCTCTGGCACCGCCTCGTCACCGAACTGCGCACCCTTATGCAGCGCCTGGGCGCCTTCCGCTCCGTCCGCGTCCACGGCCTCGACACCCGCGGGTCCGTCCCCGTCCTGCGCGGCCAGCCCTTCGACCCCGACGCCTCCGCCATGGCGCCCCCGGTCCTCACCGACCCCTCGGGGCAGACCCTGATCCTCGTCCTCAGCGACGGCATGGGCGCCGCCTGGCGCGGCGGCGCGATGCACGAGGTCCTGCACACCTGGGCCGCCAGCGGCCCGGTCTCGATCGTGCACACCCTGCCGCCCGCCCTGTGGGAGGGGTCCGGTATCCAGGCCGACCGCTGGCAGGCCACCACCCGCCGCCGGGGCGGCGCCGGGACCTCCTGGACCGTCACCGACCGGGTCCTGCCGCCCGGCATCGCCGACTTCGGCGGTGTCCCCGTCCCCGTCCTCGAACCCACCGCCCGCTCCCTCGGGGACTGGGCCGCGCTGATCGCCTCGCCCGGCACCACCCGCGAACTGCCGCTGCTCGCCCGGCCCCGCCGCCACACCGACGCGGCCACCGTCGCCGGAACCGGCGTGCAGCACTTCCGCGACGCCGCCTCACCGCAGGCGTACCGGCTCGCCGCCCACCTCGCCGCCGTGTCACCGGTGTCGGTCCCCGTGATGCGCCTCGTCCAGGCCGCCGTGCCCTGGCGGGCCGGGACCGACCACCTCGCCGAGGTCTTCCTCGGCGGACTGCTGCTGCCCCACCCCGCGCCGGTCCCCGGCCCGCTGCCCGCGCAGCACCGCGTCTTCGACTTCTCCGAGGAGACCAAGAACGCCCTGCTGGACACCGTGCCCAGCGACGAACTCCTGCGCACCAGCCGCAGCATCGGCCGCCGCCTGGAACAACTGGCGGGCCGCTCACCGGACTTCCCCGCCTGGCTCGCCCACCCCGACGGCGCCGACGGCCTCCCCGAGACCTTCCGCGCCTTCACCGTGGTCGAACGCCGCCTCCTTGCCCGCCTCGGCGTCTCCTTCCAGCCCACCGCACCCGTCCGGGACACCGAGGCGGAGGACGGCGCCCCGGCCGACGACTGGAGCCCGCTCACCCCCGCCGACCCCGAACACCTCGGCCCCTACCGGCTGCTGGGACGCCGCCTCGGCCGCCGCACCGTGGTCTACCTCGGCCGCGACCGCGACGGCAACGAGGCCGCCGTGCGCGCCGTCCGCCCCGACATGCCCCCCTCGCTGAACCGGCTGCTCACCATCGAGGCCGAGGCCCTGCGCCGGATGGACGGCCGCTACGCGCCCAAGCTGCTCGGCGCCCAGTCCCTCGGCGACCGGAACTGGACGGCCGCCGCCCTCGTCCCGTCCCCGGAACCCGGCACACCCGGCCCGGTCCGGCTCAGCGATCTGCTCCCGTACACCGCGATCGGCCCCAGGCCGCCGCTGGACGTCGTCACCAGCATCACCCTCGGCTGGCATCTGGCCGGGGCGCTGAGCCTGTGCCACCTCCAGGGGCTCGTCCCCGCCGACCTGTCGCCCGGCTCGGTGGTCGTCCTCGACCGCTCCGTGCTGCTGCTGGGCCTCTCCGACTGCGCCGTCGACGGCGTCTACGCGGGGGAGGGCGCCCCGCCGACCCAGGCGTCCAGCGTCCAGGCCCTCGGCGAACTCCTGCGCGCCCTCGGCAGCAAGGGCAACCGGGCCACCTACTACCTCCGCGACGGCATGGAGCTGTGGCAGGGCGACACCTGGGCCCCGCTGCGCGAACTCGTCCTGAAGTGCGTCGACCACAACCCGTTGCGCAGGCCGCCCGCCGGGGAGGTGGCCGCCGTCCTCGCCCGGTACGTCTCCATCGCCTCCGCCATGGCCGGGCCCGCGGTCCTCGGCCCGGTCCGCACGGTCCCCGGCGGACGCACCCCGGGCACCCCCGGACCGGACACCGGGGACGCCCAGGCGGCCGCCCGGAGGGCCCCCGACGAGGAACCCGGCCGCGAGGGGCCCGGCCGGCCCCTGCTGGTGCCCGCCCTGCTGCCGGTGCCCCGGCGCCCCGCACCCCGCATCGGCCGGCGCACCACCCGCTTCGGCGCGGGGCGCGCCGAGCACGCCGACCGACTGGCACGCATCCGCACCCCGCGCACCACCAGCCGCCATGTCACCGTCGTCGGCGCCCACCCCCTCGCCGGGCGGTCGACCACCACGGTGGTGCTGGGCGCCGTCCTCGCCGCCGTCCGGGGCGAACCCGTGCTCGCCCTGGACGGCGCGCCCGGGCGGGGCGAACTCCACGGCCGTACGGGCCGCCGCCGCAACCCGGCCACCCTGCGGGAGGCGGCCGGGCTCCCCGGCGACTGCTCCCACGAGGACTTCCGGCGGCTGACCGCGCCCACCCCGTCCGGACTGGAGGTCCTGGCGCACAGCACGACCCACTCGGTGCCGAGCCCGGCCTACACCGAGGAGTACCGCCGCATCATGGCGACGGCCGACCGCCACTACCCGCTGATCCTCACCGACTGGGCACCCCCGCGCCTGGACGCCACCGCCGGGACCGTGCTCGGCCTGACCGACCTGCTCGTCATGTGCTGCACGGCCGCCCCGGAGTCGGTGCGCGCCCTCGGCGAGCGGCTGGCCGAACTCCGCGCGGGCGGTTACGACGAACTGGCCGCCGGTGCGCTGGTGGTCGTCGCCCGGCTCGGCGGGACGGACCGGCCGCTGCCGGACGGCACCATCGCGACGCGCCTGCTCGACCTGCGGAACAAGCCGCTGATGGTCCCCTTCGACACCGCGCTCGCCACGGCGTCCGCCACCGAGCCGGGCCTCGGGCGGCTGCGGCCGGCCACCGCCGAGGCGTTCACCGAACTGGCCGCCCGCGTCGCGGGGACCGCCCCGACGGGGCCCTGACCTCGGACGGGTGTCACGGGATCGGCCGGAACAGCCCCTCCTGCACCACCGACACCAGCAGCCGGCCCTCGGTGTCGTAGATCCGGCCCCGGGCGAGCCCCCGGCCGCCGGTCGCGATCGGGGACTCCTGGTCGTACAGGAACCACTCGTCCGCGCGGAACGGCCGGTGGAACCACATCGCGTGGTCCAGGGACGCCATGTCGAACCCGCGCGGCCCCCACAGGGGTTCCACCGGGATGCGCACCGCGTCCAGCAGGGTCATATCGCTCGCGTACGTCAGCGCGCAGGTGTGCACCAGCGGGTCGTCGCCCAGCGGGCCGACCGCGCGCATCCACACCGCGCTGCGCGGATCGGCGTCCCGGACCTCCTCGCGCGTCCAGCGCAGCCGGTCCACATAGCGGATGTCGAACGGCTGACGGCGGGCCATCCGCTCCAGGGCCTCCGGCAGGGCGCCCAGGTGCTCCCGGATCTCCTCGGCGACCGGCGGCAGGAACTCGGGGGAGGGGAAGTCCAGCCGGGGCGGGAGCTGGTGCTCGAACGCGCCCTCCTCCGGCCGGTGGAAGGAGGCCGTCAGATTGAAGACGGTCTTCCCCTGCTGCACGGCCGTGACCCGGCGGGTGGTGAACGAGCGCCCGTCCCGGACCCGTTCGACCTGGTAGACGATCGGCACCCCGGGGATGCCCGGCCGCAGGAAGTAGGCGTGCAGCGAGTGGACCGGCCGCTCGCCGTCGGTGGTGCGGCCCGCGGCGACCAGCGCCTGGCCCGCCACCTGGCCGCCGAACACCCGCTGCAACGACTCGTCCGGGCTGTGCCCGCGGAAGATGTTCACCTCGATCCGCTCCAGATCGAGCAGATCCACCAGCCGCTCGGCAGGGTTCGCCGTCATCCCTCGTCCTCTCCCGTCTCTCCCGCTCCCTCTCGCGGGGCCCGCCGCCCCTCGCGCGGGACGCGTCACCGCTCTCGCCGGGCCCGTCACAACTGCCCCACCGAGGTGACCCGCACGACCGCGCGGCCCTCCTCGTCCGAGGCCGCCAGGTCCACCTCGGCGCTGATGCCCCAGTCGTGGTCGCCGTTCGGGTCGGCGAAGGTCTGGCGCACCCGCCACAGGCCGTGCGCCGCGTCCTCCTCGATCGACAGCAGCCGCGGTCCGCGCGCGTCCGGGCCGGTGCCCAGGTCGTCGTACTCGTCCCAGTACGCGTCCAGGGCCTCGCCCCAGGCGTCCTCGTCCCAGCCCGACTCCGCGTCCATCCGGCCCAGTTCGGCCACCTGGTCCAGGGCCGCCAGCTCCACGCGGCGGAACATCGCGTTGCGCACCAGGACCCGGAAGGCGCGGGCGTTCGCCGTGACCGGCTTGACCTGGTCGGCCTTCTCCTGCGCCTCCTCGGCGGTCTCCACCTCCGGGTTGGCCAGCTGCTCCCACTCGTCCAGGAGGCTGGAGTCGACCTGCCGCACCATCTCGCCCAGCCAGGCGATCAGGTCCTGGAGGTCCTCGCTCTTCAGGTCGTCCGGGACGGTGTGCTCCAGCGCCTTGTACGCGCTCGCCAGATAGCGCAGCACAATGCCCTCGGTCCGGGCCAGCTCGTAGAAGGACGTGAACTCGGTGAAGGTCAGCGCCCGTTCGTACATGTCCCGGATCACCGACTTCGGCGACACCGGGTGGTCGCCCACCCACGGGTGCGACGTCCGGTACAGGTTGTAGGCGTGCCACAGCAGCTCATCGAGCGGCTTGGGGTACGAGATCTCCTGGAGCCGCTCCATGCGCTCCTCGTACTCCACCCCGTCGGCCTTCATCGCGCCGACCGCCTCCCCGCGCGCCTTGTTCTGCTGCGCGGCGAGGATCTGGCGCGGGTCGTCGAGCGTGGACTCCACCACGGACACCATGTCCAGGGCGTACGAGGGCGACTCGGGGTCCAGCAGGTCGAACGCGGCCAGCGCGAAGGTGGACAGCGCCTGGTTCAGCGCGAAGTCCTGCTGGAAGTCCACCGTCAGCCGCACGATCCGGCCCTGTGCGTCCGGGGTGTCCAGGCGCTCCACGATCCCGCCGTCCAGCAGTGAGCGGTAGATCGCGATGGCCCGCCGGATGTGCTTGAGCTGCTGCCTGCGCGGCTCGTGGTTGTCCTCCAGCAGATGCCGCATCGCGTCGAAGGCGTTCCCCGGGCGGGCGATCACCGACAGCAGCATCGCGTGGGTGACCTTGAACCGCGAGGTCAGCGGCTCGGGGTCGGAGGCGATCAGCTTCTCGAAGGAGCTCTGCGACCAGGCGACGAACCCTTCCGGCGCCTTCTTGCGGACCACCTTCCGCTTCTTCTTCGGGTCGTCGCCCGCCTTCGCGAGCGCCTTCTCGTTCTCGATGACGTGCTCGGGCGCCTGCGCCACCACGAACCCGGCCGTGTCGAAGCCGGCCCGCCCCGCGCGGCCCGCGATCTGGTGGAACTCGCGCGAGCGCAGCACCCGCACCCGGTTGCCGTCGTACTTGGTCAGCGCGGTGAACAGCACCGTGCGGATGGGCACATTGACGCCGACGCCCAGGGTGTCCGTACCGCAGATGACCTTCAGCAGACCCGCCTGCGCCAGCTTCTCCACCAGCCGCCGGTACTTGGGCAGCATGCCCGCGTGGTGCACCCCGATACCGTGCCGCACATAGCGCGACAGGTTGCGCCCGAAGGCCGTGGTGAAGCGGAAGTTGCCGATCAGCTCGGCGATCCGGTCCTTCTCCTCACGGGTGCACATATTGATGCTCATCAGCGACTGCGCCCGCTCCACCGCCTGCGCCTGCGTGAAGTGCACGATGTAGACCGGGGCCTGCCGGGTCTCCAGCAGCTCGGTCAGCGTCTCGGTGATCGGCGTCGTCACATACTCGTACGACAGCGGCACCGGCCGGGTCGCCGAGCGGACCACGGCCGTCTCCCGGCCGGTGCGCCGGGTCAGGTCCTTCTCGAACATCGACACATCGCCGAGGGTCGCCGACATCAGCACGAACTGCGCCTGCGGCAGCTCCAGCAGCGGGATCTGCCAGGCCCAGCCCCGGTCCTGCTCCGCGTAGAAGTGGAACTCGTCCATCACCACCTGGCCGACGTCCGCGTCCTTGCCGTCCCGCAGGGCGATGGAGGCCAGCACCTCGGCCGTGCAGCAGATCACCGGGGCGTCCGCGTTCACCGAGGCGTCGCCGGTGAGCATGCCGACGTTCTCGGTGCCGAACAGCTTGCACAGGTCGAAGAACTTCTCCGACACCAGCGCCTTGATCGGGGCCGTGTAGAAGGTGACCTCGTCCCGGGCCAGCGCCGCGAAGTGCGCCCCCGCCGCCACCAGGCTCTTTCCCGAGCCGGTGGGCGTGGAGAGGATCACGTTCGCCCCCGAGACCACTTCGATCAGGGCCTCCTCCTGAGCCGGGTAGAGCGTGATGCCCGACTCCTCGGCCCACGTGGAGAAGGCTTCGAAGAGGGCGTCGGGGTCGGCGTCGGGCGGCAGCTGATCGATAAGGGTCACGCCCCCATCTTGCCTGCCTTCCCGGGCCCCGGGGGAACCGGCCGTCGCCCGGGAAGATCATCGGAGGTACGCTGCCCTGTCAACCGGGTTTCGCACAACAGCAGATGGGGCGGGGACAGGCACATGATGGGACCGGCGCACTCACTGTCCGGGGCGGCCGCCTGGCTGGGGGTGGGGGCCGCGACCGCGGCGGCCGGCCACCCCATGCCCTGGCCCGTCCTCGTCGTCGGCGCGCTGATCTGCGCCGGGGCCGCCCTCGCACCCGACCTGGACCACAAGGCGGCGACCATCTCGCGTGCCTTCGGGCCGCTCTCCAAGGGCCTCTGCGAGATCGTCGACAAACTCTCCTTCGCGGTCTACAAGGCGACGAGGAAGCCCGGCGACGCCCGGCGTACCGGCGGCCACCGCACCCTCACCCACACCTGGCTGTGGGCGGTCCTGATCGGCGGCGGGGCCTCCGCCCTCGCCGTCCTCGGCGGCCGCTGGGCCGTCCTCGCGCTCCTCTTCGTGCACATGGTCCTCGCCGTGGAGGGCCTGCTGTGGCGGGCCGCCCGGGTCTCCAGCGACGTCCTGGTCTGGCTGCTCGGCGCGACCAGCGCGTGGATCCTCGCCGGAGTCCTCGACAAGCCCGGCAACGGCGCGGACTGGCTGTTCACCGCCCCCGGCCAGGAGTACCTGTGGCTGGGCCTGCCGATCGTGCTCGGCGCGCTGGTGCACGACATCGGCGACGCGCTCACCGTCTCCGGCTGCCCGATCCTGTGGCCGATCCCGGTCGGCCGGAAGCGCTGGTACCCGCTCGGGCCGCCGAAGGCGATGCGCTTCCGGGCCGGGAGCTGGGTGGAGCTGAAGGTGCTGATGCCGGCGTTCATGCTGCTGGGCGGGGTGGGCGGGGCGGCGGCGCTCAATCTGATCTGAGCGCGCGGGCGTCCGCCGGGGCCCGGCCCGGGTCGGCCGCCGGGCGGGCTTCCGGGCGGGCCGGGTTTGCGGGCCCGGGCCGGCCCGCCGCGCCCGTCAGCCGTGCCAGGAGCGCCACAGCGCCGCGTACGCGCCGTCCGCCGCCACCAGCTCGTCGTGGCTGCCCAGCTCCCGGATCCGGCCGTCCTCGACGACCGCGATCACGTCCGCGTCGTGCGCCGTGTGCAGCCGGTGCGCGATGGCGACCACCGTGCGGCCGTCCAGCACCCGGGACAGCGAACGCTCCAGGTGCCGGGCCGCCCGCGGGTCGAGCAGCGAGGTCGCCTCGTCCAGCACCAGCGTGTGCGGGTCGGCCAGCACCAGCCGGGCCAGCGCGATCTGCTGCGCCTGCGCCGGGGTGAGCGCGGTGCCGCCGGACCCCACCTCGGTGTCCAGGCCCTCGCCCAGGGCCCGGGCCCAGCCCTCCGCGTCGACCGCCCCGAGGGCCGCCCACAGCTCGGCGTCCCCGGCGCCCGACCGCGCGAGGCGCAGGTTGTCCCGCAGCGAGCCGACGAACACATGGTGCTCCTGGTTGACCAGCGCGACATGCTCACGGACCTGCTCGGCCGGCATCCGGGACAGCTCCGCCGCGCCCAGGGTGACCGTGCCCGAGCGGGGCGCGTAGATCCCGGCCAGCAGCCGCCCCAGGGTCGACTTCCCCGCCCCGGACGGGCCGACGAGCGCCAGCCGGGTCCCGGGCGGGACCTCCATCGACACCCGGTGCAGCACGTCGACGCCCTCGCGGTAGCCGAACCGCACCCCGTCCGCCCGCACGTCCCGGCCGTCGGGGCGGACGGACGCGTCCCCCGCGTCCGGCTCGATCTCCCGCACGCCCACCAGCCGGCCCAGCGACACCTGGGCGACCTGGAGTTCGTCGTACCAGCGCAGGATCAGGTTCACCGGCTCGACCATCATCTGCGCGAGGAGCGCGCAGGTGGTGAGCTGCCCGATCCCGATCCACCCCTGGAGGACGAACACACCGCCGATCAGCAGCACGGACGCCAGCACCGTCGTATGGGTCAGGTTGATCACGGGGAAGAGCACCGACCGCAACTGGAGGGTGTACCGCTCCCACGCGGTCCACTCCTTGATCCGCCGGTCCGACAGGGCCACCCGCCGCGCCCCGAGCCGGTGCGCCTCCACGGTGCGGCCCGCGTCGACCGTCTCCGCGAGCGCCGCGGCGACCGCCGCGTACCCGGCGGCCTCCGAGCGGTACGCCGAGGGGGCCCGCCGGAAGTACCAGCGGCAGCCCGCCACGAGCAGCGGCACGGCCAGCAGCACGACGGGGGCGAGCACGGGGGAGGTGACGGTGAGCCCGCCGAGCAGTAGCACGATCCAGAAGACACCGATGGTGAGCTGCGGCACCGCCTCCCGCATCGCGTTCGCCAGCCGGTCGACGTCGGTGGTGATCCGCGACAGCAGATCGCCCGTCCCGGCGCGCTCCAGCACCCCGGGCGGCAGCCGGACCGAGCGGACCAGGAAGTCCTCCCGCAGGTCGGCGAGCATCCGCTCCCCGAGCACCCCGCCCCGCAACCGCATCTGCCGGACGAAGACGGCCTGGACGACGAGGGCCCCGGCGAACAGGGCCGCGGTCGGGCCGAGACGCAGCTCCGGGTCGCCGTCGGCGGCCCGCTGCACCAGGGCGCCGAGCAGCCAGGGGCCGACCATCGAGGCCACGACGGCGACCATGTTGACGGCGATCAGCGCGGCGAAGGCGCGGCGGTGCCGCCGCAGCAGCCCGGCGGCGTACGCGCGCACGGTCGCGCCGGAACCGACCGGGAGGGTGGCCGCGGTGGTGGGTGCCGCCGGGTCGTGGGCCGGGGGCGCCTGGCCGATCATGCGGGCTCCTCGATGTCGGCGGGGCGGGGGTGGGCACGGTCGGGTGCGCCGTTGACGGGGGAGAGGCGGGCGGGGTCCGGGCCGGTCGGTCGCGTGTCCGGCCGTTCGGCGTCGGGGCCGCGTCCGTCCGGCCGTTCGGCGTGGGCTCGTTCGGCGTGGGCTCGTTCCGTGTCGGTCTCGCGGGTGACGACGGACCGGTAGCGCGGCTCCGTGCGCAGCAGGTCCCGGTGCGTGCCGGTGGCGCACACGGCGCCCTCGTGGACGAGGACGACCCGGTCGGCCCGGTCCAGCAGCAGGGGTGAGGAGGTGAACACCACCGTGGTGCGCCCCTTGCGCAGCGAGCGGACGCCCTCGGCGACACGCGCCTCGGTGTGCGAGTCCACCGCCGAGGTCGGCTCGTCGAGGACCAGCACCCCCGGGTCCGCGACCAGCGAGCGGGCCAGGGCCAGGCGCTGGCGCTGCCCGCCGGAGAGCGACCGGCCCCGCTCGGTCACGGGCGCGCGCATCGGGTCCCCGTCGAGGGACGCCTGCGCGAGGGCCACGAGAACGTCGCCGCAGGCGGCGGCGTCGAGCGCGGCCTCGGGCGGGACGGCGCCGGAGGCCGGGACGTCGAAGAGCTCGGCGAGGGTGCCGGACAGCAGCACCGGGTCCTTGTCCTGCACGAGCACGGCGGCGCGGGCGTCGTCCAGCGGGATCGCGTCGAGCGCGACCCCGCCGAGGGTGACGGACGGGAGACCCGGTCCGGGCCCGGTCTCCGTCCCGGGACCGCCCCCGGCGCGGCCCGGTTCCGCCGCGTGGCCGCCCAGGCGGTCGGCGAGGCGGCCCGCCGCGTCCGGGTCGCCGCAGACGACGGCGGTCAGGCGCCCGGCCGGGGCGAGCAGACCGGTCTCCGGGTCGTACAGGTCACCCGAGGGCAGCGTCCGTCCGGGCGAGGCCGGGCCCGCCATGGGCGCCCGCCCGGCCGCGGCCGGGCTCTCCCCGGCACCGGCACCGGCTCCCGCCCCGCCCTCGTCCGCCGCCCGCTCCAGCGCGAGCACCCGCGCCGCGCGGCGGGCCGAGGGCCGGGAGAAGGAGTACGCCATCGCGATCTCCTCGAAGTGCCGCAGCGGATAGGCGAGGAGCATCACCGCGCTGTACACCGTGACCAGCGCCCCCACCTGGAGCCGCCCGTCACCCACCAGGGTGATCCCGTGCCAGACGACGGCGATCATCAGCGCGCCCGGCAGCAGCACCTGGATGCCCGAGATCAGCGCCCACATCCGGGCGCTGCGGACGGCCGCCGTGCGGACCTCCTGCGAGGCGTCGCGGTAGCGGCCGAGGAACAGTTCCTCGCCGCCGATGCCGCGCAGCACCCGCAGTCCGGCGACCGTGTCCGAGGCCAGCTCGGTCGCCCGGCCCGCCTTCTCGCGCTGGACGTCCGCCAGCCGGGTGGCCCTCGGCAGCAACGGCAGGACGCCCAGGGCGAGGACCGGCACCCCGAGGGCGACCAGCACCCCCAGGGCGGGCTCGTACACGACCAGCGCCACACAGACGATCACGACGGTCAGCGCGGCGGCGAGGAACCGGGACACCGCCTCGACGAACCAGCCGATCTTCTCGACGTCGCCCGTCGACACGGCGACGACCTCGCCCGCCGCGACCCGGCGGGTGAGGGTCGAGCCGAGCGCGGCCGTCCGGCGGGCCAGCAGCTGCTGGGTGCGGGCGGCGGCGGTGATCCAGTTGGTGACGGCCGTGCGGTGCAGCATCGTGTCGCCGACCGCCACCGCCACTCCGGTCAGGGCCAGCAACCCGCCGGCGACGGCGAGCCGGGAACCGGACCCGTCCGCCACGGCCTGCACCGCGTACCCGACGCCGTAGGCGAAGGCCATCACGGCGGGGAAGTGGAGCAGGCCCCAGGCCAGGGACTTGAGCTGTCCGGCGCGCTGGTTGAGGCCGAGCCAGAGCAGGAACCTGGTGCCCGACCGGGTGTCCGGTTCGCCCGGATCGGCATACGGAAGGTCGCGAATCTGCATGACGTCCCACGGCTCGTCGAAGAACTCCAGGAAGGAGCAAACCGTGCAAGGTTCTCCGGTCCGGACCGCGACCGGCAATCGATTTTCCGCGCGCTCAGCCCTTGCGGCCCGGCCCCTCCCGGCCCTGGTGCGCGGGCCCGTCGACCAGGGCGGAGAGCAGACCGCCGAGGACCGCGCGCTGTTCCGCGGTGAGGGGCGCGAGGACGTCCTCGGCGGCGGCCCGGCGAGCCCTGCGCAGGGTGCGCAGGGCCGCCCGGCCGGTGTCGGTGAGCTCCACGCGCGTCACCCGGCGGTTGGCCGGGTCCGCGACCCGGCGCACGCAGCCGCCCGCCTCCAGCCCGTCGACCAGGGTGGTCACGGCGCGGGGGACCACCTCCAGACGCTCCGCGAGATCGGCCATCCGGGGCGGGCGCTCGAAGTGGGCGACGGCACGCAGCAGCCGGGACTGCGCCGGGGTGATCGCCAGCTCCGCGGACTCCATCTGGCGCTTCTGGCTGCGGTGCAGCCGGCGGGTGAGCCGGAGCAGTTGCTCGGCCAGCATCCCGTCGGCATCGGATGAGGTCATACGGGAAACACTATCAGGACCTCGTTCATTGTGAACAGAGGTAACAATGAGCTATGCTCTTGATCTGCCCGGTTCCGCCGGGCCCGTCCTGCCCCCATCCCGGCCTTCCGTCCCCGTCCCCGCCCCCGAGAATCCCCCGAGGAGCCCATTGCCCCCCGATCGCATCGAATGGACCCCACCGCCCCGGAGCCCCGACCAGCCCCCGGCGGACGTCCGCCGCATCCTGCGCCTGTTCCGGCCCTACCGTGCCCGCCTGGCGGTCGTCGGTCTGCTCGTCGGCGCCGCGTCCCTGGTCACCGTCGCCTCCCCGTTCCTCCTCCGCGAGATCCTGGACACCGCGATCCCCGAGGGGCGCACGGGGCTGCTCAGCCTGCTCGCCCTCGGCATGATCGTCGCCGCCGTCATGACCAGTGTCTTCGGTGTCCTCCAGACCCTGATCTCCACCACCGTCGGCCAGCGCGTCATGCACGACCTGCGGACGGGGGTCTACGCACAGCTCCAGCGGATGTCCCTGGCCTTCTTCACCCGGACCCGCACCGGCGAGGTCCAGTCGCGGATCGCCAACGACATCGGCGGGATGCAGGCCACCGTCACCTCCACCGCCACCTCGCTGGTCTCCAACCTCACCGCCGTGGTGGCCACCGTCGTCGCCATGCTCGCCCTGGACTGGCGGCTCACCGCGGTCTCCCTCGCCCTGCTGCCCCTGTTCGTCTGGATCAGCCGCCGCGTCGGCCGCGAACGCAAACGGATCACCACCCAGCGCCAGAAGCAGATGGCCGTCATGGCGGCGACCGTCACCGAGTCCCTGTCCGTCAGCGGCATCCTGCTCGGCCGCACCATGGGTCGCGCCGACTCCCTCACCCGGACCTTCGCCGACGAGTCGGAGCGGCTGGTCGACCTGGAGGTCCGCTCCAGCATGGCCGGGCGCTGGCGGATGGCCGTCATCGGCATCGTGATGGCCGCCATGCCGGCGTTCATCTACTGGGCCGCCGGCCTCGCCCTGCGCACGGGCGGTCCGGCCATCTCGATCGGCACCCTGGTCGCCTTCGTCTCCCTCCAGCAGGGCCTCTTCCGGCCGGCCGTCAGCCTGTTGTCCACCGGCGTGCAGATGCAGACCTCCCTCGCCCTCTTCCAGCGCATCTTCGAGTACCTCGACCTCACGGTGGACATCACCGAGCCCGCCGACCCGGTCCGACTCGACAAGATCGCCGGCGAAGTGCGCTTCGAGCACGTCGACTTCGCCTACGAGTCCGATCAGACGCGCCCCACCCTCGACGGCATCGACCTGGCCGTCCCCGCCGGCACCTCCCTCGCCGTCGTCGGCTCCACCGGCTCCGGCAAGTCCACCCTCGGCGCCCTCGTCCCCCGGCTCTACGACGTCACCGGCGGCCGGGTCACTCTCGACGGGGTCGACGTCCGGGACCTCGACTTCGACACCCTCGCCCGCGCGGTCGGCGTGGTCTCCCAGGAGACGTACCTCTTCCACGCCTCCGTCGCCGACAACCTGCGCTTCGCCAAACCCGACGCCACCGCCGAGGAGATCGAGGCCGCCGCGCGCGCCGCCCAGATCCACGACCACATCGCCGCCCTGCCCGACGGCTACGACACCCTCGTCGGCGAACGCGGCCACCGCTTCTCCGGTGGCGAGAAGCAGCGCCTGGCCCTCGCCCGCACCATCCTGCGGGACCCGCCCGTCCTCATCCTGGACGAGGCCACCAGCGCCCTGGACACCCGCACCGAACACGCCGTCCAGGAAGCCGTCGACGCCCTCTCCGCCGGCCGCACCACCATCACCATCGCCCACCGCCTCTCCACGGTCCGCGACGCCGACCAGATCGTGGTCCTGGAGGACGGCCGCGTCGTCGAACGCGGCACCCACCCGCAACTCCTCCGCCTCGACGGCCGGTACGCCGCCCTCGTCCGCCGAGACGCGGAGACCCGCCCCGCCGCCCCGGTCACCTGACCCCCCGCCGCACCCGAGGGTCCGGACACGGCGGCGCCGCCGCTCCCGTGGGACGGGGGACGGGGGACGGCGGCGCGCCTTCTCGTGACCGGTCGCTCGGGAGCGAACGTCAGACCAGCCGGCCCAGGAAGTGGACGACGCCGGCGAGCAGATCGGTGATGAGGTTCATTGCCGTGGTTCTCCTTGTGACTGCTTGATGCGGGACAGCGCAGTCGCGGTCTGCGGCCCGTCGCTTGCGCACAGTAAGCATCAGCCGCCACAGGGGCCTCGGGCAACGATTTCCGACACGGCCACACGTTCCAGCGAACAACCGCGCGAGAGTTCGTTTGTTCGTCTCCCCGAGGTGCCGCCCCGTCCCGAACGTGGCGCGCAACAATGCCTACCGGGATAAACCGGGTGACGGGGTTAGCGTGCCGGTTATGACCGTGAAGCCCTCGCGGGGCCGGCCGCCCCGATCGCGAGCACGGCGTCGGCCGCGCCTCACCCGCCGCGGCCGGATCGTCCTGGTCCTGACCGTCGCCACCGTCGCCGCGACCGCCGTCCTTCTGCCCTTCCTCCTCCGGGAAACGGACGAGGAACCGCCCCCGCCGACCCGCCCCGTCACCCTGGTGATCCCCGAGGGCCGGCGCGCCCACCAGGTCTACGCGGCCGTCGACAAGGTCCTCAAGCAGCCGCCCGGCACGACCCGAAGCGTCGCGTCCACCGCACGGCTCGCCCTGCCGCCGGACGCCCGCCGCAACCCCGAGGGGTACCTCTTCCCCGCCACCTATCCGATCGAGGCGGACACCACCCCGGCGAGCCTCCTCGGCTTCATGGTGAACACCGCGAACCAGCGCTTCGGAGCGAAGGCGGTCACCGCGGGCGCGCGCGGCGGCGGCCTGAGCCCGTACGAGACGGTCGGCGTCGCGAGCATCGTCCAGGCGGAGGCCGACACCGCCGAGGACATGGGCCGGGTCGCCCGCGTCATCCGCAACCGCCTGGACGCCGGGATGCCGCTCCAGATGGACTCCACCCTCAACTACGCGCTCGGGCGCAGCACTCTGGACACCACGACCGAGGACACCCGCCTCGACAGCCCGTACAACACCTATGAGCGCAGGGGCCTCCCGCCGACGCCCATCGGCAACCCGGGGGAGGAGGCCATGCGCGCCGTCCTCGACCCGCCGAAGGGCGACTGGCTGTACTTCGTCACGGTCGGCCCGGGGGACACCCGCTTCACCGCCGACTACGAGGAACACCGGCGCAACGTCGAGGAGTTCAACGCCCGGCGCGCGGCCGAACGCGGCACGGGCTGAGTCCTTCCGCCGGGCTCCTCCCCGCCGCGTCGGGTCACCGGGTCACACCGGGGTGGGCGTTGCCGGCCGCCGGGCGAGCAGCGCGTGGATCTCCCGTACGGCCGCCCGGCCCGCCCGGTTGGCGCCGATCGTCGACGCGGACGGGCCGTAGCCGACGAGGTGCACACGCTCGTCGCGCACCGCCCGCGTACCGTCCATCCGGATGCCGCCGCCCGGCTCGCGCAGCCGCAGCGGGGCGAGGTGGTCGATCACCGGACGGAACCCGGTGGCCCACAGGATGACGTCCGCGTCCACGGTCCGCCCGTCCGGCCAGGCCACGCCCCTCGGGGTGATCCGCTCGAACATCGGGTGCCGGTCCAGCACGCCGGAGGCGCGGGCGGCGCGGACCGCGTCGTTCAGCGGCAGCCCGGTCACCGACACCACACTGCGCGGCGGCAGCCCGCTGCGCACCCGGTCCTCCACCAGGGCGACCGCGGCCCGGCCCGCGTCCTCGTCGAAGGGGCCCTCGCGGAAGACGGGCGGCCGGCGGGTCACCCAGGTGGTCTCCGCCGCCACCTCCGCGATCTCCATCAGATGCTGCGTACCGGACGCTCCGCCGCCGACCACGACCACCCGCAGCCCGGCGAACGCCTCCGGCCCCGGGTAGTGGGCGGTGTGCAGCTGCCGCCCGCGGAAGGTCTCCTGGCCGGGGTAGCGCGGCCAGAAGGGCCGGTCCCAGGTCCCGGTCGCGTTGATCAGGGCCCGCGCCGACCAGACGCCCTCCGAACTCTCCACCGCGAGCCGTCCGCCCTCGCCCTCACGCACCGCCCGCACATCGACCGGCCGGTGGACGCGCAGACCGAAACGGTCCTCGTAGGCGGCGAAGTACTCCCCGATCACCGCGGCGGAGGGCCGCCCGTCGTCGGCGCCGGTGAGTTCCATACCGGGCAGGGCGTGCATGCCGTGGACCTTGCCGTAGGTCAGCGACGGCCAGCGGAACTGCCAGGCGCCGCCGGGGCGCGGGGCGTGGTCCAGCACGACGAAGTCCCGGTCGGGCACCAGCCCCGACCGGCGCAGATGGTAGGCCGCCGACAGCCCGGCCTGGCCGGCCCCGACGACGGCGACGTCCACCGCGCGCGTGCCGCCTGCCTCAATATTGTTCACGCTTCTACCAACCGCGCCGCCGCCCGGGATCTTCCCCGCCGGCTTCCCGGCGGGCTTTCCCGCCGGTCGGCACCGCTCGTCCGGGGCCTTGCGGGGCCTTGCGGGGCAGGATGGAGTCATGCCCGGACACTTCACCACCACGACCGAGACGATCACCACGGGGTCCACGGAGACCGTGACCGACCTGACCGCGCTCTGCGAGGACTTCCTCGCCCGCCACGCGGGCGGCGGCGACGGCCTGCTCAACCTCTTCGTGCCGCACGCCACGGCCGGCGTCGCGATCATCGAGACGGGCGCGGGCAGCGACGACGACCTCCTCACCGCCCTGCACGCCCTCCTCCCGGCGGACGACCGCTGGCAACACCGCCACGGCTCCCCCGGCCACGGCCGCGACCACGTCCTCCCGGCCCTCGTCCCCCCACACGCGACCCTGCCGGTGATCGGCGGCCACCTGGAACTGGGGACCTGGCAGTCGGTTGTCCTTGTCGAGTCGAGTGTCACCAACTTAGACAACTCGGGGGCAGTGAAGTACCCGGTCGAGCTGCAGCCGTCGAGCTGCGCCCCGGCGGATCGCACGCAGGCGCCAGGCTTCTCCGCCGATCCTCCTTGTGGGGCGTGCGATAGGTTCGCCGCCATGATCGAACCTGGAACCTTCACCTGGTCGACGACTCCGATACCGACCGAACGGCTCGTGCTCCGCGCGTCCGAGGCCCGCGACCGTACGGCCTTCGTCGAACTGTTCGCCTCGCCCGAGGTGGGCACCTACATCGGCGGCGCCCGGACTCGCGACGAACTTGAACGCGCGATGCCCGAAGTGCCCGGCCGACGCCCCAGCTGTTTCGTGGTCGAACTCGACGGAACGATGATCGGCATGATCACGCTCGACCCCCGCGGCGCCGAACGCCGGGGACACGTCCGCCCCGAGGCCGGAGAGACCGAACTCGGTTACCTGTTCCTGCCCGAGGCGTGGGGACACGGGTACGCCTTCGAGGCGTGCGCGGCGGCACTCAACTGGTTCACCGGCGCACGGCCCGGCGAACCCGTGGTGCTCTCCACCCAGAGCACCAACCACCGGGCGATGCGCCTCGCGGCGAGACTGGGCTTCACCGAGGTCGAACGGTTCGAGGAGTACGGCGCCGAGCAGTGGTTCGGCGTGCGCGCCCCGGCCACACCGGCCGGATGAAGGGCGGCCCCATGAACGCGATCGTCCTGATGTCGGATCCGAAGGTCGCCGCCGTGCCCCTGACCGAGTCCGGCGAACGCCTCGTGGACGTCCGCCCCGGCGGCCGACTGCTCGTCGACACCCGCAAGCAGGACCAGGCAGACGCCTTCGCCCACCTGCGGGAAGGCGTGCTGGAGCGGCTGCTCACGGCACAGACGATGCTGTCGGCGGACATCCGGCTGCTGTTCGTCGAGGGATACCGACCCCCCTCCCTCCAGCGGGAGTACTTCGAGAAGTACGCAGGCCGGCTGCGGGCCCTCAACCCCGGCTGGTCCTGCCATGAGATCCACTCGGCGGCGAGCAGGTACGTCTCACCCCCCGAGATCGCGCCGCACAGCGCCGGCGCGGCCGTCGACCTCACCCTCGCCGACGCCGACGGACACGAACTGGACCTCGGCACGCGCATGAACGCGGATCCCGAGGAGAGCGCCGGCGCCTGCTACACCCACGCCCCGGACATCAGCGAGGAAGCCCGCGCCAACCGGCAGCTGCTGGGCACCGTGCTCACGGCCGCAGGGCTGGTGAACTACCCCACGGAGTGGTGGCACTGGTCCTTCGGGGACCGCTACTGGGCCTTGCTCACGGGAAAGCCCGCGGCCCTTTACGGCCCCAAGGAGCTCGACTCGCGCAACTGACCGACCAGACGCCCTGTTCCGGCCCGGGCAGCGTACCGACGGCGAGCGGTCCGCCTTGATCCGGCAAAAGGAATTGTCACGACTTGTGGATGAGGAGTGGTTGCCTGCCGGCAGGCGAAGGGACTTGAGCCTCCCGTAGGGGGAGACACGAAGGTGGGGACATGAACGGCGACACGCTCTACTCGATCGGCGAACTTGCTCGACGGACCGGTCTCACGGTCAAGACCATTCGGTTCTACTCCGATCGCGGAATCGTGGCGCCGACCGACCGCAGCTCGGCTGGCTACCGCCTCTACAGCATCGACGCCGTCGCACGCCTGGACCTCGTGCGCACCCTGCGCGAGCTGGGACTGGACCTTCCCACGATCCGAAAGGTCGTGGACCGTGAGCTCTCGCTTCCGGAGGTCGCCGCAGCGCATGCCGAAGCACTGACGGTGCAGATCCGCGTCCTGCGCCTGCGGCGCGCGGTGCTGACGGCGGTGGCCGAGCGCGGGTCCACACCTGAGGAGACGGAACGCATGCACCAGCTGGCCAGGCTTTCCAAGGACGAACGCAGCCGTCTGACCGGAGATTTCCTCGACGCCGTCTTCGGCGGTCTCGACGCCGCCCCCACCTTTGCTGGGGCCATGCGCTCGATGACCCCCGAGTTGCCCCGTAACCCGAGAACAGAGCAGGTCCAGGCGTGGGTGGAGCTGGCGGAAATATCCCTGGACCCGGGTTTCCGCGCCGTCGTGCGGCGGATGGCCGAGGACCAGGCGGCCGAGCACGCCCGAAGCGGTGTGACGGTCCCGCGCCGCGACATCACCGCTGCCGTCCGTGACCAGGCCGGCCCGGCCGTGACCGCCGGCATCGACCCGGCCTCGCCTCAGGCTGATCCGATCGTCGCGCAGTTCACGGCGCACTACGCGCACCTCCTCGGCCGCCCCGACGACGTCGAGCTTCGCCGCCGGCTGGCGACTCGGCTGGAGAGAGCGAACGAACCGCGCTGGCGGCGGTACCTCCAGCTGCTCGCAGTGGTCAACGGCTGGCCGGCCCCGGAGAGCCTGGCTCCGGTGTTCGACTGGTCCGTCCAGGCTCTGCGCGCCCGGACACGGCGATGACGGGGCGGTCACAAGGCGGCATGGGGCGGATGCGGCCGACGTCGGGTGAAAACGCCGCCACATATCATCGGCCGACGAGTGCCCCGGTCGTACTTCAGGTGGCCGCGTCGCCGGTCTCTCCCGCTCTCGTTCTTCGCCCCTGGCGCATGGAAGACGTCGCGGCATTGGTCGAGGTGAGCCGGGATCAGGCACTGCGCCGGTGGGCGAGCTCTGGCGTGGACAACGATTCCGACGGGACACGCTGGGTGCAGGCTCAGCAGCAGGGATGGGCAGCGGGGGACCGGTTCGGCTTCGCTGTCCTTGAGACACAACCCGATTCAGTTCGCGCACAGTTGGTGGGCAACGTGGTCCTCAAGAAGGTCACCTTCGGCAAACCGGCAGCCGAAGTGGGCTACTGGACCGCGGCACACGCCCGCGGGCGGGGAGTGGCCGCCCGCGCTCTGGAGGCACTCACCAACTGGGCCTTCGACGCCTTCGAAGCCGACGGGCTGGAGCGTCTCGAACTCCTGCACCAGGTGGACAACCTGGCATCGTGCCGGGTTGCACAGAAGAGCCGCTACGACTTCGACACCCTCCTGCCCGCGGCACCGCCCTCCTTCCCCCGCGATGGCCACCTGCACATACGGGCGCGAGAGCGTCTGAAATCCTCTCGGCTTCTGCGGACCGGCTGAGGCTGTTCACGCCGAGACGTGCTCGGGGCGTCCCTCCGCACCGGCTGCTTGGGCGGCCGACGTGTTCTGTGTGGCTGGAGGCCGGGATCTGTTGGAGCTCGGTGCCGTACACGGACGCAGCTCCTTCCATTCTGAAACGAGCAGTAAATCTCACCCTCGACGATGAGATCGCCTGCGTCCTCTCCCTTGTAGCTGGCGTACGGCTGCGCTCGGGCGGGCTGGTCCGCCGGTTCGAGAAGGAAGAGTCTCGGGGGATACCACAGTTCTATGCCCACGCCGCCCCTGACTGGGTGGCGCCGCAGCGGCCAGCCCATGAGGGGCCGACCCTTCTTGGCATTCCCGCTGTACCAGCGCACAGGCCCTGTCCACCGGATATTTGATCAGTATGGTGACGGAATCATGAATCTGATCTTGCTGTTCGCCGCGACTGCCATCATCGGCATACCAACCGCCACGGTTTGGCTGCTGGGACGGCGCGCGAAGGTGCCCAGTTGGATGCTGACCGTCTTCTTGCTGGCCGGTTGGCTGACCGTCTTGGCTGGGTGGTCTCTTTCACAGCGCGCTCAGCCGTTCCTGTTTCCTGAGACCTCGCCCTGCTACGGCACGAGCGGCACTCCTGTCTCGCAGTACTTCCCGCCCGACTCCTTCTGCCGCTATGCCGACGGGGAGTTGCGCACGGTCAACGGGGCGAACTCCAAGCTCATGTTCTGGAGCGCCACCAACACCACCTTGGCAGTGATGATCGGCGCAGCCTTCCTCAGGCGTCACCAACGCTGTCGATCGTGACCGCCCCCACACTGGCCGCCACGTCCTCGAGCGTCCTCTCGTGGCCGGTCCGTCGGATTCTGCCCCGAACCCACTCGTGACTGGGTTCGGGGGCGGATAGCGAGGTAGCGTTCGAATGCCTCGCGGGCGTCGGGGACGAACGCATCATGCTGAACCAATTCGTTGAGCTCGTGTTCCGTCAGCCAGTCGTGCCAGGCAATCTCTTCGGGGTCCGGCTTGATCGGTTTGTCCACAACGACTTCGTGCAGCCCAAGCCAGTACGGGCTGATGGCGCCGGTGCACCGGAACTTGAACACGAAGGGTCTGGTGCACGATCGGGTGACATCTGAACTGGCTTGCCCTGTGAGGCAGGTGGGAAGGATGTCGCTGTGCCCAAGCCCTATCCGGAAGAGTT
>NZ_JBEXXN010000054.1:0-51413 GCF_040630445.1 Streptomyces sp. NPDC005805 | reverse complement strand
CACCCACCCGCGCCCCGCCGCCGCCCCCCGCGGGCGCGGGGCGGGGCCGGCGCCTGCGGCCCCGCCCCCCCGCGGCGCCGCCGCGGGGGGGGGGCGGGGGGGCCCCCCCCCCCCCCCCGGCTCAGTGGCTCGACTCGCCCGCGTGCGGGCTCAGCACACCCGTCCCGACCAGGATGAACAGCACGATGCCCAGCAGGATCCGGTAGACCACGAAGGGCATGAAACTGCGCGTGGTGATGAACTTCATGAACCACGCGATGACCGCGTATCCGACCGCGAACGCGACCAGCGTCGCGAAGATCGTCGGCCCCCAGGAGACATGGCCCTCCCCGGCCTCCCGCAGCTCGTACAGCCCGGAGGCCAGCACCGCCGGGATCGCCAGCAGGAAGGAGTAGCGGGCCGCCGACTCGCGGGTGTAGCCCATCAGCAGACCGCCGCTGATCGTCGCGCCCGAGCGGGAGACGCCCGGGATCAGCGCCAGCGCCTGGCAGAAGCCGTAGATCAGGCCGTCCCGGACCCCGAGGTCCTTCAGCGTCTTGCGCTCCCGCTTCACCCGGTGCCGCCCGCCCGCCTCGTCACGGGCGGCGAGCCGGTCCGCGACGCCCAGCACCACACCCATGACGATCAGGGTGGTGGCGATCAGCCGCAGATCCCGGAACGGCCCCTCGATCTGGTCCTTGAGGGTCACCCCCAGTACACCGATCGGGATCGACCCCACGATCACCAGCCAGCCCATCTGGGCATCGTGGTCGGAGCGCATCGCCTTGTCGGTGAGCGAACGCGTCCACGCCGTCAGGATCCGGGCGATGTCCTTGCGGAAGTAGATGAGCACGGCCGTCTCCGTGCCGATCTGGGTGATCGCGGTGAAGGCCGCGCCCGGGTCCTGCCAGCCCGCGAAGGCGGCGGTCAGCCGCAGATGCGCGCTGGAGGAGATCGGGAGGAACTCCGTCAGCCCCTGGACGAGTCCGAGGATGAATGATTCGAACCAAGACATTGAAAGCTATGCCACCCAAGAAGTGATCACGGCCCGCCCGGTGAACGCCCGGACCGGCGCTGAGGTATCGGGGCCCTTCCTGAGTCGCTCACCGTGCTGACGATCGGTCAGGCGCCCATACGGACAAGGGCCCGAAACGCGCACGCCGGAGCGTGCGCCGAGGGGGCCCGACGCCGGTCGGGGGCACTGTAGCGCCCCAAAATGACGGGACCCTGAACACGCCGTGGAGCCGCGCCGATCACTCGTTCAGGGGGTGCCCGGCAAGCGGTGCCGCCTGCGCCACGCCACCACCGCCGCGGCGAGTCCGGTCAGCACGATGAAGCCCATCGCGATCAGGAACTCGGGCGAGGTGGGCGACCCGGCCCGGCTGCCGGCCACCACGTACGCGGCCGTGTTCGGGATCGACCCCAGGGCCGTGGCCAGCAGAAAGGGCGCGTAGCCCATCCGGGAGATCGCCGCGCAGTAGTTGGCCGCCGCGAACGGCACCCCGGGGAACAGACGTATCGCCAGCATCGAGCGGAAGCCGTGCCGGCTGAGCTGGCCGTCGGCCGCCCGCAGCCACCGCCCGCGCAGCAGGGGCCGCAGCGCCTCCTGGCCGAGGAGCCGGCCGAGGGTGAACGCGATCCCGGCGCCCAGCACCGTCCCGGCGACCGCCGCCGGGAGTCCGGCCTGGGTGCCGAAGAGGGCGCCCGCGGCCAGGTTGAGGATCGGCCGGGGCACGAACGCGGCCGTGCACACGCCGTACCCGACGGCGAACAGCACGATCGCGGCGACCCCGCTCACCTGCGGAAGCCCCTCGGACAGCAGTCTCTGCGGCTCGTACAGCACGACGGCGACGGCGGCCGACGCCAGCAGCACGAGGAGCAGGGACAGCCGCGACCAGGGGGAGAACACGGCCCTGGACGCGCGGACCGAGAGGCCGGAGACCGGCCGGGGGGCGGGGGCGAGCATCCGGGGAGACTAACCGACGAAGGTGTCCGATCGCCGTAATCTGTGCCCTATGACGCACTCGGCCCCGGACCCGGCGGCGCTTCCGGACCGGGCACCGGGCTCGAATCCGAACCCGGGCCATGGCCCGGCCCCGCGATCGGCGCCGGGGCCGGCCGCCGCGCCGGAGCCCGGGCGCACCCCGCTCGCGGACACCGTGCTCGCCCGGGTGACGGAGGTGTTCCCGACGGCGGCCGACCCCGAGCGGGCGGCCGGGGCCGCCGCGTACATGAAGGACGTCGCCCCCTTCCTCGGCATCCCCACCCCGCTGCGGCGGCGACTGGCGCGTGAGGTGCCGGCCGGGCTGCCGGCCCCGGCGGAACGCGACTGCGCGGCCGTCGCGCTGGGCTGCTGGGCGCTGCCCGAGCGCGAGTACCACTACTTCGCCGCCGACTACCTGCGCCGCCATGTCGGGCGCTGCGGCTCCGGCTTCCTGCCCGTGGTCCTCCGCCTCGTCACCACCGTGCCCTGGTGGGACACGGTGGACACGCTCGCCGCCCATGTCGTCGGGCCCCTGGTCGCCGCCGACCCGGCGCTCCGCGCCGACATGGACCGCTGGATCGACGACGAGCGCCTGTGGGTGGCCCGGACCGCCCTGCTCCACCAGCTCCGCCACAAGGAGCGCACCGACACCGACCGGCTCTTCGGCTACTGCCTGCGGCGCGCGGACCACCCCGACTTCTTCATCCGCAAGGCCATCGGCTGGGCGCTGCGGGAGTACGCCCGGACCGACCCGGACGCGGTCCGGCACTTCCTTGCCGGCGCCCGCGGCCGGCTGTCGCCGCTCTCCGTCCGCGAGGCGGCGAAGCACCTGGGCCCGCTGCCGCCGCCCGCCTGACGGCGACCCCCGGCCGGGCCGGGGACCGACCGATGCCCTGGACCCCGCCCGGCCGGGATCGCGACCCCGCCCCCCGGCCCGTCCCGCCCGACGCCGCGTCAGGCCCGCCCCCCGGCCCGGTCGGGACCACCCGACGCCGCGTCAGGCCCCGCCCGTACCGCCTGACGCCGGATCAGGTCGCGCACGCCCCCGCCCGTCCCGCCCGAAAACCGGTCGACGCCGTGCGCCCCCGTCCCCGATGATCGACGCATGTTCCGGCACGCCTTCCCCGCAGCGCCGTCCGCAGTCGCGGACGCGCCGAAGGCTGCCGTCCTCTTCCCGGCGGCGGCCGCCGCAGCAGCGGCCGCGGCTTTCGGCGGCGCACGACGCTGACCCTTCCCGGACAGTCCGGCGGACCCCGCAGGGGGAGGGTCGGCAGGCTCCAGGGGTCCCGAACGCTCCGAACGGTTCCGGGAAGGAACACACTCCGCCATGTCCAAGACGGCATACGTGCGCACCAAGCCGCACCTCAACATCGGCACCATGGGCCACGTCGACCACGGCAAGACCACGCTGACCGCCGCCATCACCAAGGTGCTCAGCGAGCGCGCCGGGGGTGGCACCTCCTACGTCGCCTTCGACCGCATCGACCGCGCCCCCGAGGAGGCCCGGCGCGGTATCACCATCAACATCGCGCACGTCGAGTACGAGACCGACACCCGCCACTACGCCCATGTCGACATGCCCGGACACGCCGACTACGTGAAGAACATGGTCACCGGGGCCGCCCAGCTGGACGGCGCGATCCTCGTCGTCTCGGCCCTCGACGGCGTGATGCCGCAGACCGCCGAGCACGTCCTGCTCGCCCGCCAGGTGGGCGTCGACCACATCGTGGTCGCGCTCAACAAGGCGGACGCGGGCGACGACGAGCTGACCGACCTGGTGGAGCTGGAGGTCCGCGACCTGCTCACCGCGCACGGCTACGGCGGCGAGTCCGCCCCGGTCGTGCGGGTGTCGGGGTTGCGGGCGCTGGAGGGCGACCCGCGCTGGACGGGCGCGATCGAGGCCCTGCTCGACGCCGTGGACACCTATGTGCCCATGCCCGTGCGGTACACCGACGCCCCGTTCCTGCTGTCCGTGGAGAACGTGCTCACCATCACGGGCCGCGGCACCGTCGTCACCGGGGCCGTGGAGCGCGGCACCGTGCGCGTCGGGGACCGGGTGCAGGTTCTCGGCGCGGACGCGGAGACCGTGGTCACCGGCCTGGAGACCTTCGGCAAGCCGATGGAGTCGGCCGAGGCCGGGGACAACGTCGCCCTGCTGCTGCGCGGCCTGCCACGGGACGCGGTGCGCCGGGGCCATGTGGTCGCCGCGCCCGGCAGCGTGGTGCCCAGCCGGCGCTTCACCGCGCAGGTGTACGTGCTCTCCGCGAAGGAGGGCGGCCGCAGCACGGCGGTCTCCAGCGGGTACCGGCCGCAGTTCTACATCCGCACGGCGGACGTGGTCGGCGACATCGACCTCGGCGGGGCGGCGGTCGCCCGGCCCGGTGAGACGGTCGCCATGACCGTGGAGCTGGGGCGGGACGTGCCGCTGGAGTCCGGGCTCGGCTTCGCGATCCGCGAGGGCGGGCGCACGGTCGGCGCCGGCACCGTGACCGAGGTGCTCTGAGCCCCTCGGCGGGGGGCGGTCCCCAGGGGCCGCCCCCTTTCCGTACGGGGGCACGGGCGCGGGCACAATGACACGGTGAACGACCCGATCCCCGTCACCCGCGCCGTCGACGGCGGCACCGCCAAGCTGATGCCGGACGTCGACCGCGCCCGGGCCTGGCTGCTGACCGTCGACGGGGCACCGCAGTCGTACGTCGACCTCGACGACCCGGAGCACCTGGAGTTCGAGTACGCCCGCCGCCTCGGGCACGTCCTCGACTGCGCGGCGCCCGAGGGGGAGCCGCTGGACGTGCTGCACCTCGGCGGCGGGGCGCTGAGCCTGCCGCGCCGGGTCGCGGCGACCCGCCCCGGCTCCCGGCAGACGGTGGCCGAACGGGACGGACGCCTCAGCGCCCTCGTCGCCGAGTGCCTGCCCCTGCCGCCCGGCAGCGGTATCACCGTGCACACGGCGGACGCCCGCGCCTTCCTCGCCGGGCGGCCGGACGACAGCGCCGACGCGGTGGTGGCCGACGTCTTCGGCGGCTCCCGCGTCCCCGCGCAGGTCACCTCGCTCGACTACGCGCGCGAGGCGGCCCGGGTGCTGCGGCCGGGCGGGGTCTACGCGGCGAACCTCGCCGACGGGGCGCCGTTCGCCTTCCTCCGCTCCCAGCTGGCCACCTTCGCGGCCGTGTTCACGGAGCTGGCGCTGATCGCCGAGCCCCCGGTGCTCAAGGGCCGCCGCTTCGGCAACGCGGTCCTGGTGGCCGCGCGGGTCCCGCTGGACCTCGCGGGGCTGTCCCGCCGGGCGGCGGCCGACGCCTTCCCCGCCCGGGTCGAGCACGGCCCGGCGCTGGCGCGCTTCACCGGGAACGCCCGCCCGGTACGGGACGCCGACGCGGTCGCCTCACCCGAGCCGCCGGCCGGCGCGTTCGGTATCGGCTGACCCCGCGCCGAGCGCCCGAGAGCCCCCCCGGGCCCGCCCGGCGGGACGGGCCCGGGCGGGCCCGCTCACGGCCCGGCCCGGGGCTCAGGACCCCGGCGGGCCGGGCTCCGCGTGCCTCAGGTGCTCGGCGTCGAGAGCCGGACGGTGCTGAGGATCTTCTGGATCGTCGCGTCGTCCAGTTCCTCGGAGACACCCGTCGCCGCGTACAGGACCCAGCTCTTGAACTCGCCCTTGGGGTCCTTGAAGGAGAAGGCGATGGACTTGCCGTCCGTCTCGCACTTGTTCTCCTTCTTGACGCCCTTCGCGGTGGCCGTCGAGACACTGCCCTTGAGGCCGGAGGACGTGGTGTACGCCTTCGCCTTGGTGATCTTGACGGTGCCCTTGGGCTCGGTCTGCGCGTACGCCGCCCAGACCCAGTTGCCCGCCTCGTTGTACGCGGCCTCGTCGGCGTTCTTCGCGCCCTTGCCGCCCTTGGTGCCCACGGCGCTCAGACCGTAGTCCTCGGGGTCGCCGTCCTTCTCCGTGTCGAACTCGCACCACTTGCTCTTGAGGTACGCGGGCGCGCTCATCATGACGACGGGGGAGCCGTCTTCCTTCTTCTCGTCCTCGAAGCCGGTGGCCATGCCGCTGCTGGCGACCTCCCACTCCGGCGGCACGTCGAACTGCGTGCCGTGCTTGGGGTTGGTGACGACCTTCCAGCCCTCGATGGTGGGCTTGGCGTCACCGCCCGCGCGCGGGTTCTCGGTGGGGCTCGGCGCCTCGGTCGGCTCGTCCGAGGCGGACTGGGAGGGCGACGAGGACGCGGCGGGCGCGCCCTTGTCCGAGCTGCCGCCCTTGTCGTCCTTGCCGAGCACGAGGAAGCCGGTGACACCGGCGGCCACGACCACCGCGGTCGCGGCGACGATCGCGGTGATCGTCGTCTTCCGCTTGTCGTCGCCCCCCGGCCGGGGAGCACCGGGCGGCGCGCCCGGGACCGCGTACTGGGGCACCGTCGGCTGCTGGTACGGGTTGGGCTGCTGCGGGTAGCCCTGTTGCTGGTACCCCGGCTGCTGGTACGGATTCGGCTGCTGGTACCCCGGCTGCTGGTACGGGTTCTGGTCCTGCGGGTTCTGCTCGCCCCCGGGCGGCTGCTGTCCTGGCCACATGGCCAGTAACCATAAGGGGGCGGGCGCGGCAGTTCCACGTCCGGCCTGTGAAGGGTATGGTCAAGTGCTGCTACTCGCGGGTAACATCCGGGGTCATGAGCGCAGAAGAGATGTCCCTGGGCGAGCTGCTCGCCGCGACGGTCCCCATGGTGAAGACCCTCAACCTGGAATACCTGGAGACCACCCCCGAGCGGGCGGTCCTGCGGCTCCCCGACCAGCCCGAGTACCACAACCACGTGCAGGGCCCGCACGCCGGCGCCATGTTCACCCTCGCCGAGTCGGCGAGCGGCGCCATCGTCCTCGCGGCCTTCGGCGACCAGCTCTCGCGCGCCGTGCCGCTCCCGGTGACCGCCCGTATCGACTTCAAGAAGATCGCCCGCGGGGTCGTCACCGCCACCGCCGTCCTCGGCCGCCCGGTCGCCGACGTCCTCAAGGAGCTCGACGCGGGCGAGCGCCCCGAGTTCGCCGTGAAGGTCGCCATCACCCGCGAGGACGGCGCCGTCACCGGCGAGATGGACATCCTCTGGACCCTGCGTCCCAACAGCTGAAACCCGGGCCCGCACAGGCCGTCCGCCCCGCACAGGCCGTCCGCCGTGCGACGGACGGCCGGGGCCGCTCAGCCGCCGTGGGCCGCGCGGTGCTGCTCCGCGAGGTCCACATAGACCGCCGCGTTGAGCTTGATCCCCTCGCGCTCCTCCTCCGTCAGCTCCCGGCGCACCTTCGCCGGGACGCCCGCCACCAGCGAGCCCGGCGGCACCCGCATGCCCTGCGGGACGAGCGCCTGCGCCGCGACCAGCGATCCGGCGCCGATGTGCGCGCCGTTGAGGACGGTCGCGCCCATCCCGATCAGGACGTCGTCCTCCACGGTGCAGCCGTGCAGCACCGCGTTGTGCCCCACCGACACCCGCTCGCCCACCGTCACCGGGAAGCCCGGGTCCACATGGACGGTGCAGTTGTCCTGGATGTTGCTCTCCGCGCCGATCGCGATGGGGCCGCCGTCCGCCCGCAGCACGCTCTGGTACCAGACGCTCGCGCCCGCCGCGAGGGTCACCTCGCCCAGTACCACCGAGGTGGGCGCCGTGAACGCCCCCGGGTCGACCTCCGGCTCCTTGCCGCCCACACCCGCGATCAGTGCCCGCTCCGCCATCTCTTCCGCTCCTCGCCTCGCCGTGTCCCGCTGTGCCTGCTGTGCCTGCCGTGCCTGCCGTGCCTGCACGCACGGTAGGCGACCGCGCCCGCCCCCGCCCCGCCGGGGGCGCGCCCGCTCCGCCACGGACGCCGTCTGTCTCGGTCGTCGAACGGTCAATAACCTTGCGGACAGCGCCTGTTGACGACCGATCGAGGGAGTGCCATGGCCACCGCACAGCAGACCCCCGACCACCCCGCCATCCCGGACATCCTGTCGCCCGAGTTCGCCGCCGACCCCTACGCCGCGTACCGCCTGATGCGTGAACACGCCCCGCTGATCCACCACGAACCCACCGCGAGCTGGATCATCTCCCGCTACGAGGACGTGGAACGGGCCTTCAAGGACAAGGAGTCCGTCTTCACCACCGAGAACTACGACTGGCAGATCGAACCCGTCCACGGCCGCACCATCCTCCAGCTCAGCGGCCGCGAACACGCCGTGCGCCGGGCCCTGGTCGCCCCCGCCTTCCGGGGCACCGAGCTGCGCGACACCTTCCTGCCCGTGATCCGGCGCAACGCCCGCGAACTCGTGGACGCCGTACGCCACAAGGGCGAGGCCGACCTGGTGGACGCCTTCGCCACCCGCTTCCCGGTCAATGTGATCGCCGACATGCTCGGCCTCGACAAGGCCGACCACGCCCGCTTCCACGGCTGGTACACCAGCGTGATCGCCTTCCTCGGCAACCTCGCCGGCGACCCGGAGATCGCCGCCGCCGGCGAACGGACCCGCACCGAGTTCGCCGCCTATATGTTCCCGATCATCCGCAGCCGCCGGGAGAACCCCGGCCGCGACCTGCTCTCCGTCCTCTGCGCCGCCGAGGTCGACGGCGTCCGCATGAGCGACGAGGACATCAAGGCCTTCTGCAGTCTGCTGCTTGCCGCCGGCGGGGAGACCACCGACAAGGCGATCGCCGGGATCTTCGCCAACCTGCTCACCCACCCCGAGCAGCTCGCCGCCGTCCGCGAGGACCGCTCGCTGATCGACCGGGCCTTCGCCGAGACCCTGCGCTACAGCCCGCCGGTGCACATGATCATGCGGCAGACGGCCACCGAGGTCACCGTCAGCGGCGGCACCATACCGGCCGGCGCCACGGTCACCTGCCTGATCGGCGCCGCCAACCGCGACGGGACCCGCTACCGCGACCCCGACCGCTTCGACATCTTCCGCGACGACCTCAGCACGGCCAACGCCTTCTCCGCGGCCGCGGACCACCTCGCCTTCGCCCTCGGCCGGCACTTCTGCGTCGGCGCCCTCCTCGCCCGCGCCGAGGTCCGGGAGGGCGTCGACCAACTCCTGGACGCCATGCCGGACATGCGTCTCGCGGACGGCTTCGAGCCCACCGAGGAGGGGGTGTTCACGCGGGGCCCGAAGACCCTCCCGGTCCGGTTCACCCCGGTCGCCGCCTGAGCGCGCGGTGCCGTGACCCCGGCCGGGGCGCGGACCGAGTCACTGCATCACGGGGGTGAACCGCACCGGCAGCGCGGTCAGTCCCCGCATCCACACCGAGGGCCGCCAGGCCAGCTCCGCCGGCTCGACGGCGAGCACCACGTCCGGCAGCCGCTCCAGCAGGGTCTCCACCGCCGTGCGCGCGATCACGTCGGCGAGCATCGGCGCCGGGTACGGGCACCGGTGCTCGCCGTTGCCGAACGACAGATGCGCCGCGTTCTCCGCGCCCACATGCCCCTCGGGCCAGATCTGCGGATCGGTGTTGGCCGCCGCGAGCCCCAGCACCACACAGTCGCCCGCCCGGATCCGGCGCCCCGCGAGGGTGGTGTCCCGCACCGCCCACCGGCCGATGAAGTTCTGCGTCGGGGTGTCCAGCCACAGCACCTCGTTGAGCGCCTGGCCGACGCTCAGCCGCCCGCCCGAGACGTTCAGCGCGAACCGGTCGTCGGTGAGCAGCAGCCGCAGGGTGTTGCCGATCCAGTTCGCCGTCGGCTGCTGCGCCGCCGCGATCACCGAGATCAGGTCCTGGACGATCTCCTCGTCCGAGAGCCCCGCCGGGTGGGAGAGCATCCGCGAGGTGACGTCCGCGCCCGGGACCGCCCGCTTCTCCTTCACGAGCCGCCGGATGCGCTCCTGCACCCGGACATAGGCCGCCACCGGGTCGTCGCCCTCGCCCGCGTCCAGGGAGATCCGCAGATCCCGCACCAGCTCCTCGGTGTCCGTGCCGCGCGCCGGCATCCCGCACATCTGGACCGCGGCCCGCATCGGCAGGGCGTGCGCATAGGCCGACATCAGCTCCGCCTGCCCGCTGCCCGCGAAGGCGTTGATCAGCAGACCGGCGATCCTGCGGCACCACTGGGCCAGTTCGAACTGGTCGACCACCTCCAGCGCCTCGGTGATCACCGAGGCCCGGAGCTGGTGCTCGGCCCCCTCGGTGAACAGCACCGACGGCTGGTACCCGACGAACGGCATCAGCGGCCAGTCCACCGGGATCGCCTCCCACTGGTTCCAGCGCCGCGAGTCCCGGGCGAACAGGTCGTCGTGCGCGGTCACATAGCTGACCTCCGGATAGCCCAGCACCAGCCACGCCGGCACGTCCCCGTCCAGCAGGACCGGGGCCACGGCCCCGTAGCGGCGGCGCAGTTCCCGGTACAGCTCGGCCGGCGTCTGCTGGTACTCCAGCCCGCCGAGCCGTACGGCGGTTTCGTGCGCCGGGCAGCCCGCGGGCGGGGGGACGGCGGGCGGGGGGACGGCGGCGGCCGGGGACGCGGTCGGCAGGTGTCCCGACGGTTCGTTCATGGGGTTCTCTCCCGGGCCTTGGCGAGATCGCGGAGATGGTCGACGAGGGTGATCAGGACGTGCTTGCCGGACGAGCGGACCCGCGCGTCGCAGTCGATCAGCGGGACGTGCTCCCCGAGGGAGAGCGCCTGGCGGATCTCGTCCAGGGAGAAGGCCGCCTGGTCGCCGTCGAAGCGGTTGACCGCCACCACGAAGGGCGTCCGGTGGTGCTCCAGGCGGTCGATCGCGTACCAGGAGTCGCTCATCCGCCGGGTGTCGACGAGGACGACGGCACCGAGGGTTCCGGAGAACAACCGGTCCCACAGGAACCAGAAGCGCTCCTGGCCCGGGGCGCCGAACAGGTAGAGCACCATACGGTCGTTGAGGCTGATCCGGCCGAAGTCGAAGGCGACGGTGGTGGTCGACTTGCGGGCCACGGCGGAGGTCTCGTCGACCCCGACGCCCGCCTTGGTCATGACCTCCTCGGTGTTCAGCGGCCGGATCTCGCTCACCGAGCGCACCAGCGTGGTCTTGCCCACGCCGAAGCCGCCGACCACGACGATCTTCAGGCCGGTGTCCGCCGCGCGGCCGAGCGGGGTCCGGGCGGACGGCTCGGCGGCCGGGGGCAGTTCAGAGGTTGCGGAGTCCATGCAGCACCTCCTCCAGGAGGTCCGAGCCGGGCAGACAGACGTCGCCCGGCGGCGCCTTGCGCGGATGACGTGCTGTGATACGGCCGGTGGCGAGCAGGTCGCCGAGCAGGATGCGGACCACGGTCACCGGCATCCCGAGATCGGCGGCGATCTCCACGACCGCCGCCGGGGTCCGGCACAGCCGCAGGATCCGTACGTGCTCCGACTGCATCCCGGGCGTCGGTGCGCATTCGGCGACGATCAGGGTGACGAGGTCGAACGAGTCGTCCGCGGCCCGGCTGCGCCCGCCGGTGACGGTGTACAGCCGTTCCGGGGCGCCCACCTCGACGGGCCGGCGTGTCATGAGAGGGGGGTCTCCTGGGCGGGCAGCCGGGGCTCGGCCCGCAGATGGTCGCCGATCTGCTCGACGAGTTCGGTCATCCGGTGCCCGACGACGCCCGGGTCGGCGCCGTCCCCGGCGACGACGGCGAGGTGCGCGCCGTCCCCGGCCTCGACGATGAACAGCAGTCCGCCGTGGAACTCGGTCATCGAGTGCCGCACCCCTCCGCTGCCGTCCCCGAACTCGACGGACGCGCCCTGGGCCAGGGCCTGGATGCCCGAGCAGACGGCGGCGAGCTGGTCGGCCTGGTCGAGGGTGAGATGGGGGCTCCAGCAGAGCTTGAGGCCGTCCCGGGAGAGCACCAGGGCGTGCCGGGTCCCCGGCGTCCGTTCCAGCAGGCTCTCCAGGAGCCAGGTCAGGCTGTTGTCGGTGGTCTGCATGGTGTCCACGGGGCGTGCCCGGTGCCCGGAGCGCGGGCGGGCGCCCCTGCCTCCTGTCTCGTGGGGGTCGTGGTTCCGGTCGTGGTACCGGTCGTGTGGCGTGGCCCGGGGGTCAGGTGCCGTTCGCGGTGTCGTGGGGGGCGCGGGGCTCGGGGACCTGGCCCGCTCCGGAGGCGTCGGCCTCGGGGGCGGCGGGCGGCTCGCCCGGGTCGCCCGGGTTCACCGCTCTCGCCGTGCGGCGGGCCTGGGCGAACGCGCCGAACTGCGCGCCCGCGTCCCGGGCGCCGCGGGGCGGCTCGCCCCGGTCCCCGGCGGCCTCGGGCCGGCCGCGGTCCGCCGCGGCCATGGTGCGCCCCGGGGGCCGCACGGGCAGCCCGCCGGCGGTGGCGACCCGCCGGGTCCCGTGGCCGTGCGGCGCGGCGTCGCCCTTACCGGAGCCGGACGAGCCGGTGTCGTACGAGCCGGTGTCGTACGCACCGGGCTCCGAGACCCCGGTGGGCCCCACGACGAACGCGCCCGAGTCACCCGGTCCGGTGGCGAACGCGCCCGAGTCACCCGGTCCGGTGGCAAACGCGCCCGAGTCATTCGGTCCCGTGGCGAACGCACCCGCGCCGCCGAAGGAGCCCGTGTCGTACGCCCCCGCGCCCCGCGCACCCGTGCCGTACGCCCCCGTCTCGTACGCGCCCGCCGCGCCGAGCGTTCCCGCCCCGGTCGTGGCGTCGCCGAACGCGCCCGCGTCCCAGGGCGCGGCCGCCGCCGGGACGGGCGTGCCCCCGGGCGGGGTCGCCACCGTCGTGTAGTCCACCCGCGCGCCGCCCGCGAGGGAGGTGCCCGAGCCGGAGGCCGTCGGCGCCTCCGGGGTACCGGCCGGGAGGGCGTCGTCCCCCGCGTCCTCGTCCCGCGGCTGCGCCAGGAGCGGGGAGGGGAAGAGGACGACCACACCGGTGCCGCCCCGCGAGGACGGGCGGAAGCTCACGCTCATGCCGTACTTCGCCGCCAGCATGCCCACCACGGTCAGCCCCAGCCGGGTGCCCTGGAGGTGCGCGAGGTCCGTGACCCGGCCGGACACCGCCTCCTCGGCCCGCCGCATCGCCGCGTCCGCCATCTTCAGTCCGCTGTCCTCGATGGTGACCACCAGGCCCGCCGTGCGCTCCTCCACATAGACGTGGACCTCGTCGACCGGCGGCGAGAAGTTGGCCGCGTTGTCCATGAGTTCGGCGAGCAGGTGCATCACTCCCTCGGCCGCGAACCCGGCCAGCGAGGCGGTGCTCGACGAGTGCAGCCGCACCCGCTGGTAGGCGGCGATCCGGCCGGCCGCGCCGCGCAGGACGCTCTCCACGGGGATCGGCTTGTTCCACGCGCGGCTGGCGCGGCCGCCCATCAGCAGGGCCAGGCGGTCGGTCATCAGGCCGAGCTGGGAGGTGTTGTGGTCCAGCCGCAGCAGGTCCCCGAAGACCTCCTCGCCGTGCCGGTCCTGCATGTCCCGCAGATCGGCCAGCATGGACACGGCCTTGGCCTGCACCCGGCTCAGCGCCTTGGCGCTCGCGCCCTGGGCCGCCGCCGCCCGCCGTTCGCTCAGGGCCAGTTCGCGGACGAGGGCGTCGGCGAGGACCCGCAGCCGGGAGTCGGCGGGCAGTTCGAGTTCGCCGAGGACCGTCTCGGCCGAGGCGCCCTCGCGCAGCCGGGCGACCGTCGCGGGGACCGTCACCGAGGTCAGCCGGTCGATTCCGTCCGCCGCCAGCGCCAACTGCCGTACCGCCCGGTGGCTGTTGGCGGCGGCCGAGCGGGCGCGCTGCTCGGCGGCGGTCAGCTCGGACCCGAAGGTCTGGAGGACGCGCCGCAGCTGGGCGTCCTTCGGCGGCGTCACGGTCGCCAGCACCTGCTCGGCGCTCTCGCCGTCCCCGACCCGCTTGACCACGGAGGGCACGGTGACGTTGACCAGATGGGCCGCGTCCGCGTCGAAGCGGGCGGAACGGGCCCGCAGGGTGCGCAGTTCGGCGTCGGCGGCGGCGGACGCCCGGCGCGCGCGGCCCACCGCGCCGGCGCCCGCGACCACGGCGGCCGCGAGGCACAGCCAGGCCGCGCAGACCGTGACGAGGACCCAGGAGCCGGCCGCGTCGGGCGCCGCGGCACTCACCGCGGCCCCGACGACTGCGGCGGCCACCAGCCAGGCGGCCTGGACGGCGGCCGGCACCGGGCGTGGCGTGAGGTTTCTGCGTGACGGGGAACTGGCTGGCACTGGCATTCCGCGATTCCTGGCTGATCGAGTGCGGGACGTTCACGGGACGGGGACGCGGGGTGGTCGAGGGGGAGTCGAGCCCGCGACCCCGGAGCGGGGAGGTGCGGGTGAGCGCGCCTCCGCGGTCACTCAGGGTGATCCTCCATGTGCATGCGGCGCTCATGCTAGCCACGCGCGCCCCACCCGACGCCCCGTGCACCCCCACAGTCCACAGAACGGTTGAGTTGTGCCCGAAGTCCCGCGCGCGGGACGGTTCCGTGGTACGAGCCGGGGGCGTGGGCCGGTCGCCTCGCGCCCCCTCGGCTGGGGTGAACGTCACAGCGCAGCGCGCCCGTCGGCCCGCCGCGGACGACTACCGTGTGCGGGTGCCCCTGAACAGAAACACGTTCTCGTTCTCCCTGCCGGCCGCCGCCGCGTGGCGCCGGCGGCTGGTCACGCGGGCGGTGCACCGCGGCTGGCAGTGGGTGCAGGAGGCCGGCTCGGTCACCGCGGAGCGCCCGGGGAAGCTGCGCTTCCGGCGGCTCGGCGAGGGCACCCGGCTGGCGTTCCCGCTGGGCACCGTGTTCGGCGAGCCCTGGATCGAGCTGGGGTCCCACTGCATCGTCGCCGAACAGGTCACCCTGACGGCCGGGATGATGCCCGGCCTGGACCTCGGGCCGGACACGGTCCTGACCCTGGGGGACGGGGTCGTCCTGGGGCGCGGCAGCCATGTCATCGCCGACACCCGGGTGGTGATCGGCTCGAACACCTACTGCGGTCCGTATGTCTACATCACGTCCACCAACCACAGTTACGACGATCCCGGGCAGCCCGTCGGCAAGCAGTGGCCGCGGGCCGAGCCGGTCGAGATCGGGCCGGGGTGCTGGCTCGGGACCGGGGCGGTGATCCTGCCGGGCGCCCGGCTCGGCCGCAATGTGGTGGTCGCCGCGGGCGCGGTCGTCCGGGGCGAGGTCCCGGACCACGCGGTGGTGGCGGGCGCGCCCGCGCGGATCGTCCGGCGCCTGGACCCGGTCGAGGGGTGGCAGCCGCCGCTGCGGACGCCCGCGCCGGTGCCGATCCCGGAGGGCGTCACCCCCGAGCAGCTCCTCGCGCTGGCGGAGCCGGAGGACGTCTGACGCGCGGTCCCGGCCGGGGTTACCCCGTCGCCAGCAGTACGGTGCCGACGAGGGCGAGGCCCGCGCCCGCCGCCTGGACGGTCCGCACGCGCTCACGCAGCACCAGCAGCGCGGCGAGGACGGTCACCACCGGGTACAGGTTCGCCAGAACCGCCGCGACGGTGACCGGTCCGGCCTGGGCGGCCAGGGCGTAGGTGCCGTTGGCCGCGACGTCCGCCAGCCCGACGAAGGCGAGCGCGGGCAGCGCGGCGACCACGACCCGGACCCCGCCGTCCCCGGGCAGGGGCAGGGCCCGCCCGCCGCGCCGCACCGACACCCAGAGGGCCGCGCCGCCGACCGTCACATTGGTGACCCGCTGCACGAACAGGGCGAGGAAGAGCCCGGTGACGGAGGTGGACGCCTCCGCGATCAGGGCCATCACCGCGCCGAAGCCGACGGCCGCGGTCAGGGTGAGCAGGATCGCCTGGCGCTGTACGGGCGCGCCCCGCAGCTCCGGGCCCCCGGCCAGCACGATCCCGGCCACGGCGACCGCGATCCCCGCGAACTGGAGCACCCCCGGCCGCTCGCCCAGCAGCAGGCCCACCCCGACGGGCACGGCCACGCCGACCGAACCCAGCGGTGAGACGACGCCCATCGGGCCGAGCGCGAGGGCCTTGTAGAACGCGAGCATCGCGACCGGGCCGACGACGCCGGCGGCCACCGCGTACCAGAGAAGGGGGCCCGCCTCGGCGAAGCCGCCCGTCGCCACCACGATCGCGCCCAGCACCACGACCGCGATCGACTGGGAGACCACCACCACGGTCAGCGCGGGCGTGCGCCTGGTGAGCAGCCCGCCGCCGAAGTCGGCCAGGCCCCACAGGACACTGGCGGTCAGGGCGAGCAGTGCGGTCATGACGGGCCTCGCAGTACAGTGCGGTGAACAATGGAGTGCACCACACGGTAGTGCACTCCATTGGACCCTGTCATTCAAAATATTGGACGGACCGTGTCTGACCTCGACCAGCTCACACAGTCCCTCGCCCGCAACCTCAAGCGCTGGCGCGGCGAACGCGGCTTCACACTGGACGCCCTCGCCACCCGCTCGGGCGTCAGCCGGGGCATGATCATCCAGATCGAGCAGGCGCGCACCAACCCCAGCGTCGGCACCACGGTGAAGCTCGCCGACGCGCTGGGCATCAGCATCACCACCCTGCTCGACCAGGAGCAGCACGTCACCGTCCGCCTGGTGCCGCCGGACCGGGCGGTGCGCATGTGGTCCACCTCCACCGGCAGCTCCACCACCCTCCTCGTCGGCAGCGAACGCGGCGGACCGTTGGAGCTGTGGGCCTGGACCCTGGTCGCCGGCGACGAGAGCGCCTCCGACCCCCACCCCGACGGCACCACCGAACTGCTCCACGTCACGGAGGGCGTCCTCACCCTCGTCGTGGACGGCGAGCCGCACACCGTCCCCGCCGGGACCTCGGCCACCTTCGAGGCGAACGTGCCCCACGCCTACCGCAACGACGGGGAGACCACCACGGCCTTCACCATGGCGGTCTCCGTCCCGCCGGTGCGCTGAGGCACCTCAGCGCAGGGCCGCGCTGCGCGCTCAGCCCAGGCGGGGGATCTCGATCGCCGGGCAGCGGTCCATGACCATGTCCAGCCCGGCCTCCCGGGTCCGCGCGTACGCCTCCGGGTCGACCACGCCGAGCTGGAACCAGACCGCCTTCGCGCCGATTTCCACCGCCTCGTCGGCGACCCGGCCCGCCAGTTCGGAGTTCACGAACACATCGACCACGTCCACGGGGAAGGGGATCTCCGCCAGGGAGGCGTACCCCTGCTCGCCGTGGACGGTCTCCGCCTTCGGGTGGACCGGGACGATCCGCTTGCCGTACCGCTGGAGGACGCGGGCCACACCGTGGGCCGCGCGGGAGGGGTTGTCCGACAGGCCCACGACCGCCCAGGTCTCGCCCGTGCCGGTCAGGATGCGCCGGATCGTCTCGTCGTCTGCGTACATGCCAGGTGAACCGGGGCACCCCGCCCCCGCATTCCCCTCCCCGGCCCGCATAGGGTGGCGGGATGCAGGACCAGTACCGGACGGTCGCCCGCGAGGGCGTCCACGAGAGCGAGATCAACCGCTCCCGCTTCATCTGCGCGCTCGCGCCCGTGGCCACCGAGGAGGAGGCCCAGGAGTTCGTCGCCCGCGTCCGCGCACAGCACCCGGGCGCCACACACAACTGCTACGCCTATGTGGTCGGCGCCGACGCCGCCGTGCAGAAGGCGAGCGACGACGGCGAACCCGGCGGCACCGCCGGTGTGCCGATGCTCCAGATGCTGACGCGCCGCGAGATCCGGTACACCGCCGCCGTGGTCACCCGCTACTACGGCGGGGTCAAGCTCGGCGCCGGCGGACTGATCCGGGCGTACGGAGGCGTCGTCGGCGAGGCCCTGGACGCGGTCGGGACGATCACCCGCAAACGCTTCCGCATCGCCACCGTGACCGTCGACCACCAGCGCGCGGGCAAGGTCGAGAACGACCTGCGCGCCACCGGCCGCACCGTGCGGGACGTCACCTACGCGGACGCCGTCACCCTGGAGATCGGCCTGCCCGACGCGGACGTGGACGCCTTCCGCGCCTGGCTCGCCGACGCCACCGCGGGGACGGCCGTACTGGAACTGGGCGGCGAGGCGTACGGGGATGCCTGAGCCCGGCCCCGGGCCGGTCGACGGGCCGGTTCGCCCGGCGGTGCCCGGCCGCCCGGGGGAGCCCGGCCGCCGCCCGGTCCGCCCGGCGTACCCCGCCCTCCCGGCGAAACCCGCCCGCACTGTCCGACCCCGCCGATACCCTCACGGATCATGAGACTCCTGCACACCTCGGACTGGCACCTCGGGCGCTCGCTGCATCGCGTGAGCATGCTCGACGCCCAGGCCGCGTTCCTCGACCACCTGGTGGCGACGGCACGCGACCGCGAGGTGGACGCCGTCCTGGTCGCGGGTGACGTGTACGACCGGGCTGTGCCGCCGCTCGCCGCCGTCCAGCTCTTCGACACCGCGCTGCACCGGCTCGCCGACGCCGGGATCCCCACCGTGATGATCTCCGGGAACCACGACTCCGCCCGCCGGCTCGGGGTCGCCGCCGGGCTGATCGAGCGCGCGGGCATCCATCTGCGCACCGACCCGGCCGGCTGCGCCCGCCCCGTCGTGCTCTCCGACGCCCACGGCCCGGTCGCCTTCTACGGGCTGCCCTACCTCGAACCGGCCCTGGTCAAGGACGAGTTCGGCGTCGAGAAGGCGGCCCACGAGCCCGTGCTCGCCGCCGCGATGCGGCGGGTCCGGGACGACCTCGCCGCCCGCGGGCCCGGCACCCGGTCCGTCGTCCTCGCCCACGCCTTCGTCGCCGGCGGCCAGGAGAGCGACAGCGAACGGGACATCACCGTCGGCGGCGTCGCGGCCGTCCCCTCCGGCGTCTTCCACGGCGTCGACTACGTCGCCCTCGGGCATCTGCACGGCTGCCAGACCGTCACCGAGCGCGTCCGCTACTCCGGTTCGCCCCTCGCGTACTCCTTCTCCGAGGCCGCCCACCGCAAGACCACCTGGCTCCTCGACCTCGGCCCCGGCGGCGAGATCGGGGCCGAGCGGATCGACTGCCCCGTCCCGAGGCCCCTCGCCCGGCTGCGCGGCACCCTGGAGGACCTGCTGGCCGAACCGACCCACACCCGCCACGAGGACTCCTTCGTGGAGGCCGTCCTCACCGACGCGGCCCGCCCCGCCGACCCGATGGCCCGCCTCGCCGAGCGCTTCCCGCACACCCTCAGCCTCCTCTTCGAACCCGAACGGCCCGAGGAGCGGGACACCGCCGGCTACGCCCAGCGGCTCTCCGGCCGCACCGACCACCAGATCGCGGAGGACTTCGTGGCCCATGTGCGCGGCGGCGGCTCCGCCGACGACGCCGAACGCGCCGTGCTCCACGCGGCCTTCGACCACGTCCGGGTGGACGCGGCCGTGCGCGAGGTGGCCGGGTGAGACTGCACCGGATGACGGTCACCGCCTTCGGGCCGTTCGGCACCGCCCAGCACATCGACTTCGACGCCCTCTCCGAGGCCGGCCTCTTCCTCCTCCACGGGCCGACCGGCGCGGGCAAGACCTCCGTCCTGGACGCCGTCTGCTACGCCCTCTACGGCTCCGTCCCCGGCGCCCGGCAGAACCCCGGCACCACCCTGCGCAGCGACCACGCCGGCGACCGCACGCCGACCGAGGTCGTCCTCGACCTCACCCTCGGCGGGCGGCGCCTGGAGATCACCCGCCGCCCCGCGCAGCCGCGCCCCAAGGCCCGCGGCACCGGGTTCACCACCGAACGCGCCGTGAGCGGGCTGCGCGAGTACGACCCGCGGACCGGCGAGTGGAGCGCGCTCAGCCGCTCCCACCAGGAGATCGGCGAGGAGATCACCCGGCTCATCGGCATGAGCCGGGAACAGTTCTGCCAGGTCGTCCTGCTGCCGCAGGGCGACTTCGCGCGCTTTCTGCGCGCCGACGCGGAGTCCCGGGGGCGGCTGCTCGGCCGGCTCTTCGACACCCGGCGCTTCGCCGCGGTCGAGGAACGCCTCGCCGAGCAGCGGCGGGCCGCCGAGGCGGAGGTCCGGGCGGGAGACGAACGCCTTCTCGCGCTCGCGCACCGCATGGAGCAGGCCGCCGGGTCCGCGGCGGGCGCCCGGCCGCTGCCGGACCGGGGGCCCGGCGACCCCGGGCTCGCCGCCGCCGTCCTCGACTGGGCCGCGATCGCCAGGACCGACGCCCGCGAGGAGCGCGACATCGCCGCGCTGCGCGCGCGGGCGGCGGAGGAGCGCCAGGCCGGGGCGCGGGCCGCGCTGGACGCCGCCCGGGAGACGGCCCGGCTCCAGCGGCGCCACGCCGAGACCCTGCACCGGAGCGCCGCCCTGGCGGAAGGGCGGGCCGCCCATGAGGCGCTGCTCGCCCGGGAGGACCGGGCCCGGCGGGCGGACCGGGTCCTTCCGGCGCTGCGCCTGCGGGACGAGGCCGAGCGGGCGGACCGCGCGGCCCGGGCCGCGCGCGACCGCTCCCGGGCCGCCCTGCCCGAGGAGCTGACCGCCGCGGACGCGGAGCGGCTCACCGCGCGTGAACGCGCGCTGCGCCAGGAGCTGGGCGGTCTGGACGCGGCCCGCCGCGAGGAGGCGCGGGGCGCGGAACTGGCGCAGGAGCGGGCCGGTCTCGACCGCCGGTCCCGCGCCGACGAGGACGCCCTCCACGAGGCGTCCGCGTGGCTCGCCGGCTGGGAGGCCCTGCGCCGGAGCCTCACCGACCGGATCGCCGCCGCGCAGGAGGCGGCCACCCGCGCCGAGTACCTGGCGGGCCGCCTCGGCACCGCCCGCGACCGCCTGGCGGCCGCCTGCGAACGCGATGAACTCGCCGCGCGGGCGGCCCGCGCCGAGACCCGGCTGCGCGCCCTCCACGAGCGGGCCAACACCGCCCGGAGCCACTGGCTCGACCTCAAGGAACGCCGCCTGCTGGGCATCGCCGCGGAGCTCGCGGCGGCGCTCACCCCGGGCGCCCCCTGCACCGTCTGCGGCTCCCCGGACCACCCGTCCCCGGCCCGCCCCACCTCGGACCACATCGACCGCGCGGCCGAGGACGAGGCGTACGAGGCGAGCGTGCGCGCGGAGGCGTCCCGTGCGGAGGCGGAACGCGACCTGGCCGTCCTCCACGAGTCCCACACCACGTCCGCCACCCGCGCCCGCGCTGCTGGGACCGCTGCGGAGGCGGTCGCCGCCGGGCCGGGGTTGGCCCAGGCCCCCGCCGGGGCGGCGTCGTCCGCCGGGCCCGGCCCCGACGCGGGCCCGGCCGGGCCCGGTGCCGCCCCCCGTGGTGACGCCGTCGTGCCCGCGCCGCGTGGGCACGACGGCGACCCCACCGCCGATGAACTCCGTTCCCTTGTCGACACGTTGACAAGGGAACACACCGAAGCCCGGCGCGCCGCCGGGGACATGCAGGATGCGCGGGCCGCGCTGGAGCGGGGGGAGCGGGAGCGGAGCGAGCGGGTGCAGGCGCAGCGGGCGGCGGGGGAGCGGATTGCCGCGCGGAACGATCGGCGGGAGGCGCTCGACCGGGAGTTGGCGCGGATCGAGGGGGAAGTGGCCCGGGCCCGGGGGGAGTCGGAGAGTGTCGCGGCGCGCGCCCGGCTGCTGGAGCGGCGGGTCGCGCTGCTCGCGGAGGCCGCCGACGCCGTGCGCGCGGCCGGTGAGTCCGCGCGCCGGCTGACCGAGGCGGAGGAGGCGCTGGCGGAGGCCGCCGCCTCCGCCGGGTTCGCCGGGCCCGACGACGCGGCCGCCGCCGCCCTCGCCCCCGACGCCCGCCGGGACGCCCGGGCCCGGATCGACGCCTGGCTCGCCGAGTCCGCCGCCGTCGCCGAGCGGCTCGCGGAGGAGGACGCCCGCGCGGCGGCCGATGAGCCCCCCGTCGACCTCACCGGCGCCGAGGCCGCGTCCACCGCCGCCGACCGGGCGCTGCGCGAGACCGCCTCCCGGCTCGACGCGGCCCGTGAGCGGTGCGCCGCGCTCGACCGGCTCACCCGCGAGGCGGTCGCCGAGGTCCGCCGGCTGGGCCCGGTGCGCGAGCGCTACGACCGGGTCGCCCGGCTCGCCGGGCTCACCGCCGGGACCTCCGCGGACAACGAGCGCAAGATGCGCCTGGAGTCGTACGTCCTCGCCGCCCGGTTGGAGCAGGTCGCCGCCGCGGCCACCGTCCGGCTGCGGCGCATGTCGTCCGGCCGCTACACCCTGGTGCACTCCGACGCCCGGGCCGGCGGCCGCCGCGCGGGCCTCGGCCTGCATGTCGTCGACGCCTGGACGGGCCGCGAGCGGGACACCGCGACCCTCTCCGGCGGCGAGACCTTCTTCGTCTCCCTCGCCCTCGCGCTCGGCCTCGCCGACGTGGTCACCGACGAGGCGGGCGGCATGCGCCTGGACACCCTCTTCATCGACGAGGGCTTCGGCAGCCTGGACGAACAGACCCTGGACGAGGTCCTGGACGTGCTGGACTCCCTGCGCGAACGGGACCGCAGCGTCGGCATCGTCAGCCATGTCGGGGACCTGCGCCGCCGCATCCCCGTGCAACTGGAGGTGGCCAAGTCCCGCTCCGGCTCGGCGGTCCGGCTGCTGACGGCCGGCGCCGCGGGCGCCCTCAGCGGCTGACCGGTCGGCCCGGCAGCGGCGAGGAGTACACCACGCTGGTGGTGACCGAGCCGAGGCCCCCGATCCGGCCCGACACCTCCTCCAGATGCCGCATGGAACGGGCGGTGACCTTCAGCACGAAGCAGTCGTCGCCCGTCACATGGTGTGCCTCCACGATCTCCGGGGTCGTGTCCAGCAGGTCGTGGAAGGGCTTGTAGTTGCCGTTCGGGTACCGCAGCCGCACGAAGGCCAGGATCGGCAGCCCCAGCCGCTCCGGGTCGACCACCGCCGTGTACCCCTTGATGACGCCCGCCTCCTCCAGCCTGCGCACCCGCTCGGTCACCGCGCTGGCCGACATCGCGACCGTCCGGGCCAGCTCGGCGAAACCGGCCCGGCCGTGGGCCTGGAGGGCGTCGAGGATGCGCCAGTCCGTGGCGTCCGGGGAGTATCCGCTCATGGGGGAGGAATATCAGGGGAATCCCCGGCGGAACAAGGCTCTCGCCGTGGATCGCCCATTCCGTCCGCCCCCGCCCGGCCCTAGATTCTCGATCATGAACCCGACACCCACCGTGCAGCCCCTCGCCAACCCCGTGCTCCGCATACCGCCGGCCCCGCCCGCCGTCGCGGCCGCCCACTTCCGGGCGAGCCTCGCCTTCCACGCGGACGTCTCCGATGTCGCCACCGCCCTCGACGCCGCGCGTGCGACCGGCGGCGACCCCGGATTCGTCGTCCTGGACTCCCGCTCCACCGCCGCCTGGGAGCAGGGCCATGTGCCCGATGCGGTCCACCTCCCCACCGCCCGGCCGGCCGAGGAGGCGCGGCGGCTCCTCGACCCGTCCGTCCCGGTGGTCACCTACTGCTGGGGCCCGGGGTGCAACGGCGCGACCCGGGCCGCCCTCGTCCTCGCCGAACTCGGCTACCGGGTCAAGGAGATGCTCGGCGGCTTCGAGTACTGGGTCCGCGAGGGCTTCGGGTACGAGACGGCGGAGGGCCCGGCCCGCCGCCCGGCCGACCCCCTCACCGCCCCGGAGACCGCCCCCGAGGAGGCCGCGGACTGCGGCTGCTGACCACGTGCCGACGGGCGGGGCCGGGCCCGGAAACCCCGCGCCCCGCCCGCCGCCGTCACCGCCTCAGAGCCGGGACAGCTCCTCCACCAGGTCGTCCAGCCCCAGCGGCCCCTGCGACAGCGCCGCCATGTGCCACGCCTTCGCGTCGAACGCGTCCCCGTGGGCGCGCCGCGCGTTCTCCCGGCCCAGCAGCCAGGCCCGTTCGCCGAGCTTGTAGCCGATCGCCTGGCCCGGCATCGACAGATAGCGGGTCAGCTCGCTCTCCACGAACTCCGCCGGCCGGCCGCTGTGCGCACCGAAGAACTCCTGCGCCAGGGCCGGGGTCCAGCGCTCCCCGGGGTGGAACGGGGAGTCCGCCGGGATCTCCAGCTCCAGGTGCATGCCGATGTCCACGATCACCCGGCAGGCCCGCATCATCTGCGCGTCCAGATAGCCGAGCCGGCGCTCCGGGTCGGTGAGGAAGCCCAGTTCGTCCATCAGGCGCTCCGCGTACAGCGCCCAGCCCTCCGCGTTGGCGCTGACCATGCCCACCGTCGCCTGGTAGCGGGAGAGTCGGTCGGCGACGTGCACCCACTGCGCCAGCTGGAGGTGGTGGCCGGGCACACCCTCGTGGTACCAGGTGGACACCAGGTCGTAGACGGGGAACCGGGTCTCGCCCATGGTCGGCAGCCAGGTCCGCCCGGGGCGGGAGAAGTCCTCCGAGGGGCTGGTGTAGTACGGGGCCGCGGCGCCGCCCGGCGGGGCGATCCGGGACTCCACCTTCCGCACTCGCTCCGCGAGTTCGAAGTGCGTCCCGTCCAGCGCCTCGATCGCCTCGTCCATCAGCCGCTGGAGCCAGTCGCGCACCTCGTCCACGCCCTCGATGTGCTCACCGTGCACATCCAGATGGGCCAGCGTCTCCCAGGGGCCCGCGCCGGGCAGGATCCTCGCCGCCTCCGTCCGCATCTCGCCCAGCAGCCGGTGGTACTCGGCCCAGCCGTACGCGTACGCCTCGTCCAGGTCCAGGTCGGTGCCGTTGAAGTAGCGCGACCAGCGGGCGTACCGCTCACGGCCGACGGTGTCGGGCGCGCCCTTGACCGCCGGGGCGTACACGTCCCGCATCCAGTCCCGCAGCTCGACCAGCGCCTGCGCCGCCGTCCGCGCGGCCACGTCGAGTTCGACGCGCTGCGCCGAGGGCCCCTTGGCGGCGAACTCCTCGAAGTAGCCGTGCCCGCCGCCGATCCACTCGGTGAGCTGGTCGACGAAGGTGGCCGTGGCCCGGGGCCCGCCGAAGAGCCCCCGCTCCAGTCCGAGGGCGAGGGAGGCGCGGTAGCCCTCCAGCGCCGTGGGCACCGCGCGCAGCCGCTCGGCGGCGGCCGCCCAGTCCTCGGGGGTGTCGGTCGGGGTGAGGGTGAACACCTCGCGGACCGAGTGCGCGGGGGAGTGCAGATTGCTGACCGTCCGCAGGCCCTCCTCGGCCTCGTGGACGGCGAGTTGGGCCGTCAGCCGCTCACGCAGCAGCCGGGCGCACCGCCGCTCGGCCTCGGCCTCCGCGCCCGGCCTGGCCTCCGCCTCGGTGAGTTCCGCGAGGGTGCGGCGGGCGAGCGCGGCGGTCTCCTCCTGCCCGGCGGGCGAGAAGTCGGGGAGGAGGCCCGAGCTCTTCCGGACCCCCAGATAGGTACCGGTGATCGGATCGAGTTCGACGAGTGCGTCGACATAGGCGTCGGCGACCTGGCGCGGCAGCGCGCTGGAAGTGGCTGGCATGGGGGCCATCCTGGTACGCGGAGGGCCTCCGCGTCATCATCATCCGCCGTCGGGCGCCTGTCGCCGCTCGGCCGGCGGGAGGAGCGGACCGCACTCCCACTGCTGGAATATCAGGCGCGTCTCGACCCGGGCGACCTCCCGCTGGGAGGTGAACTCGTCCAGAACCAGGCGCTGGAGATCCGCCATGTCGGTCACCGCGACATGGACGAGATAGTCGTCGGGGCCGGTCAGATGGAACAGGGCCAGGGACTCCGGGAGGGCCCGGATGCGCTCCACGAACGGGCCGATCAGCTCCCGCCGGTGCGGGCGCACCTGCACCATCAGCAGGGCCTGGAGCCCGCGCCCGAGGCGGGCCGGGTCGAGGGCGAGCCGGTGGCCGGTGATCACCCCGGAGCGGCGCAGCCGGGCGACGCGGTCCAGACAGGTGGACGGCGCCACCCCGACCTCGGCCGCGAGGTCGCGGTACGTGGTCCGGGCGTCGTTCTGCAGGAGCCGGAGAATATGAAGATCCACCGGGTCCAGTGCGACGGATTCGGCCATGTGTCGAACGTAGCACGGCTGATTCCCGCTACTTTCCGGTAGCTGTTCACAGTGCTCGTATGGAGAACGCAGCAGCGGCCGTGCCCGTATCCAGGGCCCTGGCCACCGACGCCGTGCACGCCGGACGCGAGGACCTCGCGGACCTGGGCCTGCACGCCCCGCCGCTCGATCTTTCGACCACCTACCCCTCGTACGACGCGGCCGCCGAGGCCGCGCGGATCGACGCGTTCGCCGAGACCGGCGCACGCCTGGACGGTCCGCCCGTCTACGCCCGCCTGGACAACCCGACCACGGCCCGGTTCGAGACGGCCCTCGCCAAACTGGAGGGCACGGAGGCGGCGGTCGCGTTCGCCAGCGGGATGGCGGCCCTGACGGCCGTCCTGCTGGTGCGCGCGGCCGCGGGCCTCAAGCACGTGGTCGCCGTCCGGCCGTTGTACGGCTGCAGCGACCATCTGCTGAACGCCGGACTCCTCGGCACCGAGGTCACCTGGACCGATCCGGCGGGTATCGCGGACGCGATCCGGCCGGACACCGGCCTGGTGATGGTGGAGACGCCCGCCAACCCGACCCTCGCCGAGGTCGACCTGCGGGCCGTGCGCCACGCCTGCGGCTCGGTCCCGCTGCTCGTCGACAACACCTTCGCCACCCCGGTCCTCCAGCGCCCGGCCGAGTACGGCGCGCGCCTGGTGCTGCACAGCGCGACCAAGTACCTCGGCGGTCACGGCGACGTCATGGGCGGCGTGGTGGCCTGCGACGAGGAACTCGCCCGGGGCCTGCGCCAGGTCCGCTTCGCCACCGGCGGGGTGCTCCACCCGCTGGCCGGCTATCTGCTGCTGCGCGGCCTGTCCACCCTCCCGGTGCGGGTCCGCGCCGCGTCGGTCACCGCCGCCGACCTGGCCCGCCGGCTCGCGGCCGACCCCCGGGTGGCCCGGGTGCACTACCCGCGCATCGGCGGCGCGATGGTCTCCTTCGAGACGTACGGCGACCCGCTCGCCGTGATCGCGGGCGTCCGCCTGATCACCCCCGCGGTGAGCCTCGGCAGTGTGGACACCCTCATCCAGCACCCGGCCTCGATCAGCCACCGCATCGTGGCCGAGGGCGACCGCCGCTCGGCGGGCGTGAGCGACCGGCTGCTGCGGCTGTCCGTCGGCCTGGAGGACGTCGAGGACCTGTGGCGGGACCTGACCGAGGCGCTGAGCGCGGCCGGCCGGGGCTCGGCCGACCGGGCACCGGCGAAGGCGTCCCTCACGACGTGATCCCGCGGACCCGCCCCCCGGCGGGTCCGCACCGCGCACCCCGGCCCCGCCGGGGTGCGCACTCGTGCCGGGGGCATGCCTGCCCGGTCCCACGGGGGTGGGCCGGGTACCGGCCGTACCGCGGTGGTCGTCGCCCGCGCCTCAGCGCTCCGCCTGCTCGAAGGGCGCGGGCCGCTGCGGGGCCGGGGCCGCGTCCAGCCGGGCCGTCACGACGAGGGTCCCCTCCTCGATCTGGTAGTCCAGCGGGAGGCCGAGCCCCCGCATCGCCGCGACCATGCCCGTGTTGGACGCCTGGGTGACCGCGTAGACGCTGTCGCAGCCCGCCTCCCCGGCCATGCCCACCAGTCGGCGCAGCAGTTCCGAGCCGACGCCCCGGCGCTGCCAGTCGTCCTCCACGAGGAGGGCGACCTCGGTCTCGTCGCCGTCCCAGAGCAGATGCCCCAGGGCCACCAGGCGCCCGGAGGCGGTCTCCACCGCGAGGGTGCGGCCGTGGCGGGGGCTGAGCAGATGGTTCAGATAGCGGTCCGCGTCACCGACCGGGCCGTGGTAGCGCAGCGACAGGGTCCGGTCCGAGCAGCGCTCGTGCATCGCGAGGGCCGCGGGCACATCGTCCTGCCCGGCGCGCCGGACGGTGATCTCGGGGCCCTCGGGCAGGGTGAGGACGTCCTGGCCGCGCGGAATCCGCGGACCGAGCCGGGCGTCCAGTTCCACCAGGGCCCGGGCGCGCGCGAACTCGGTGGGTGTGAACGGCAGATACGGCCGCTCGACGGTGATCGCGCCACCGCCCGGGTCGCGCAGATGCATCACGGTCTCCTCCAGGACGCCCTCGACCGGGGGCATGTCCCCGGTGGGCCGGCCGGTCACCGTGAACGCGGGACGCGAGCGGATGGTGCAGCGCCCCAGCAACTGGCGCAGGGCGAGCGGCAGTTCGGCGGCGTCCAGGGCGGTCCTGGTGGCGAGGCCGAGGACCCGGGTCGGGGTGTCGACCAGGTCGTGGGCGTCGGCCCGCTCCGTCCAGGTGCCGGTGCCGCCCGCGGCGGCCACCTCGCGGGTCAGGCGGTGCGCCTCCAGGGAGGCGGGGGCGCGCAGCAGGAACTCGTCGACCGTGCTGTCGCCCAGCGGGTGCGTCTGGAGGGTCAGGATGTCCACGTCCAGGGCGGCCAGCGCACCGCAGAGCGCGGCGAGGCTGCCCGGGGTGTCCCGGACGGTGGTGCGCATCCGCCACAGCGCCGTCTCACGCGGCTCGGTCCGGGGGCCGGGCGCGGCGGCGCGGTCGGTCACGGCCCCCGCCGCCCCGCCGGGTGAGGGCGGCGGGGGAGGGGCATGACTGTGGCGGCGTGCCCACCAGGTGTGGAAGGCGGCCGTGGCGACGAGCACCACGGCCGAGGTCACGAGCAGGAACGGCCCGTCCGGGCCGTGACCGATCAGATTGGCGACGGCGTCGGCGACGGCCACCGCCGTGAACAGGGCGGCGAGTTCGACGACGTCCCGCCGCCAGTGGTGGGCGCGGTGGGTGCCGTGGGCCTTGGCGCGGCGGGCATTCCTCGGGGACGTAACATCAGTCATGGAGCCACTGTGACGGAACGGTGTTGCGTGATCACGAACGCTTTGTGACTGATGGGTTAAAGGCTGATTCAGCCACTTGTCGGCCGATTTCGACCGTTTCCCTCCGGGAGGTTTCCGGATCACCGCTTCGGATCGGACCGGGCCGCCCGAGGGTGCCGCCCGGAGGGGCCGGGCCGCCGGGCAGGGCCGGCCGGGCCCGTCACCGGCTCCCGTCCAGCAGCACCCGGGCCACCAGCGCCGGGTCGTCGTTCATCGGGACATGGCCGCAGCCCGGCAGGCGCACCAGCCGCGCCCCCGGGATCACCCGCTTGGCGCGCACCCCCTGACGGTGCAGCAGCAGCCGGTCCCTGGTGCCCCAGGCGATGGTGACCGGCACATCCGGTACATCGTCCGTGAACAGCACGTTCCCCCCGGCGGCGAGGGTCCGCGCGAAACCGGTGGCCCCGCGCAGCGCCCGCGTCTCCGCCGCCGCGGCCTCCGGCGAACGCAGGCCCGGCCGGGCGTAGATGGTGCTCACCAGCGCCGCCCGCCCCGCGACCGACCGGGAGAGCCGCCCGATCAGCGGGTCCGGCAGGGTGCGCGCGCCCAGCCGCATCGCCCGCAGGGTGCCGAAGGCCCAGACGCGCTCCGCCTCCGACCAGAAGCCCGCCGGGGAGAGCGCGGTCACCGAGCGCACCTGCTTCTCCCGCCCCAGCTCCAGCGCGAGCAGCCCGCCCAGCGAGTTCCCGGCGACATGCGGACGCTCCACACCCAGCTCCCGGCAGAATCCGCCGAGAACCGTGTTCACCGTGGAGAGGTCGTACGGGACCCCGTCCGGCAGCGCGGAGGACGTGCCGAAGCCCGGCAGGTCGACGGCGATGACGTCCCGCTCGGCGGCGAGGATGCCCATCACCGGCTCCCACGCCTGCCAGTGGTGGCCGATCCCGTGCAGCAGGAGCAGGGGTTCGCCCGCCCCCGCGCGCTCGTAGCCGAGGGTCAGCGGGCGGTCGCCGTGGGGCGTGGGGACGGAGAAGGAGATCGCTGCGGCCATGTCCGGCTGCTCCCTGATGCTGGACGGAATGTCAGTAACAACTACCGCTCGGTAGCTTGTCGCCGCAAGGCCCTTGCCGCGCCCAACTCCCGCCGGGGGCCCACCGAACGCGCGCGGAACTCCCGTCGCACGCGCGCCGGTGCGTGCCGGACTCCGCCGGGGCCCGCCCGCCGAGTGCCGCGCGGCCGCCCCGCCCCAACCCGCCGCCCCGGGACCTGCTGGACAGGGCCCGCCGCGTCGGCTGGGATGGCCGGGTGGCAACCGACACCGTGACGCACGTCTTCGAGGAGCACCGGCCCGTACTGACGGGCGTCGCCTACCGGATGCTCGGCCGGGTCGCCGACGCCGAGGACGTCGTGCAGGAGGCATGGCTGCGCTGGTCCGCCGACGACCGCGACGACGTGCGGGAGCCGCGCGCCTACCTGGTGCGCGTCACCACCCGGCTCGCCGTCGACCGGCTGCGCCAGGTCCGTTCCCGCCGCGAGTCCTACGTCGGGCCCTGGCTCCCCGAACCGGTCGTCACCGACTTCGGGCCCTCGGTGCCCGACACCGCCGAACGCGCCCTGCTCGCCGACACCGTCTCGCTCGCCGTCCTCGTCGTCCTGGAGACCCTCTCCCCGCTGGAGCGTGCCGTGTTCGTGCTCCGCGAGGCCTTCGGCTTCCCCTACGCGGAGATCGCCACCGTCCTCGACCGGTCCGAGCCCGCCGTGCGCCAGCTCGCCGGCCGGGCCCGCCGGCACGTCGACGAACGCCGGCACCGCTACGACGTGGACCCCGCCCAGTGCCGCGACCTGACCGAGCGCTTCCTCGCGGCCGCCGCGGGCGGCGACCTCGGCGAGATGCTCGCCCTGCTCGCCCCGGACGTCACCCTCGTCGGCGACAGCGGCGGCAAGGCCCAGGCGCCCCTGCGCGTCCTGCACAGCGCGGACAAGGTCGGCCGCTTCATGGTCGGCGTCGCCGGCAAGCAGCCCGAGGGCATGGCGATGGAGTTCGTCGAGACCAACGGCGCGCCCGCCGTCCTGGTCACCGCCGGCGGACGGCCGGACAGCGTCCTCCAGCTCGAAGTCCGGGACGGGCGCATCCTGTGCGTCTACATCGTGCGCAACCCCGACAAACTCCTCTCCTTCGCTCCCGGGGGCCCCGACACGGCGGCCTGAAACCGCCGTTCCCACAGGTCGGACCCCGTGGCCGCTTACGGCCGCGGGGCTTGTGCGTGCCCGCCGGGCCCCGATACGACATCCCTGTGAACGCTCTGCGAAGTCATATGGTTCCCCACGGTGACGAGGGCAGGATTGGTCTTGACCAAGGGGGAGGGCGGTTCTATGGTCGCAGGGGTTAGTGAAGGAACCTTTAATAAACAAGGGCACGGAAAACCCGCCGTGGACACGGCGATTGCGGAGGATCAGGGTGGGGACCACGCAGCTCGAAACGGTGCCGGAGCCCAAGTACTGGCACCTCAAGACCGTGCTTTCCGAAGCACTCGACACGGACTTCGCGGTCGGCGAGATCCTGCCCAACGAGCGTGACCTCGCCGCCCGGTTCGGCGTCGCCCGCGCCACCCTGCGGCAGGCCCTGGAGCAACTGGAGCTGGAGGGCCGCCTCCAGCGCCGCCGGGGCGTCGGCACCACGGTCGCGCCCCCGCGCGTGGGCGTGGACGTCTCCGCCTCCCGCTCCGACTGGCCCGGCGCCGACCAGCACGCCTGGCAGCCCACCGAGTGCACCGTCGCCGTGCCGCCCGCCGCCGTCGCCGCCCACCTCGGCACCGAGCCCGACGAGCGCACCCATGTGGTGCGCCGGGTGCGCAAGGGCCACGACCAGCCCGTCGCCGCCGAGCTGCTGTACGTGCCGGCCGCCTCCGTGCCCGCCCTGCCCGCGATCGACGCCCCCTCCGGCCCCGCCCTCGCCCGTGGCGTCCTGCGCGAGCTGGCCCGCCTGGAGCCCGAGGGCCAGGACCGCGCCGTCGAGCTGGGCTCCGCCGGAGCGGTGGACGCCAAGGAACTCGACCGGCTGCCCGGTGCCCCGGTCCTGGTCGTGACCACCCGCTACTTCGCCGGCGGGCGGACCGCGGCGGTCTCGGTCGCCACCTACCGCGCCGACACCTGCCGGCTGACCTTCGGGGCCCAGGGAGACCTGGAGATCAGCCACGAGGAGCAGCGCCGCGCCTCCTGACCCGCCGTGCGCCCCGCCGCACGGGCGGGGCGTCAGCGGCGGGCCGTGACCGTGCCCTCCACGGCGAACAACTGCTCCTCCACATGGTCCAGCGCGAGGCGCAGCGCCCCCGTGGCCACCGCCGCCTCGCCCAGCAGGGAGAGCGCCACCCTCGGCGGGCGCAGGCAGTAGCGCGACAACTCCCGCTGCACCGGCGCCAGTACGCCGTCCAGACCGGCCGCCCAGCCGCCGATCACCACCAGTTCGGGGTCGAGGGCCAGCACCAGGGCGGCCACATCGTGCACCAGCCGCTGGATGAACCGCTCCACGGCCGCGCGGGCCCGCTCGTCGCCGCTCCGGGCCAGCGCGAACACCTCGGCGACCGCGTGCTCGTCCAGGGGGTGCAGGGGCTCGTCCGTCGTGGACAGCAGCTTCTCCGGGGTCACGTCCCGGCCCAGCAGATGCAGCGCCCCGATCTCCCCGGCCGCGCCGCCGAAGCCGCGGTGCAGCCGCCCGCCGATCAGTGAACCCGCCCCCGGGCTCAGGCCCGCCATCACGAACACGATGTCGTCCGAGTCCGTCCCGGCGCCCTTCCAGTGCTCGGCGACGGCCGCCGCGTTCGCGTCGTTCTCCACCAGGACGGGGCAGCGGAAGGAGCGCCGCAGACGGTCGCCGAGCGGCAGCCCGGTCCAGCCCGGCAGCGCGGTCGACAGCCGCACGGTGCCGTCCGCCTCCACGATCCCCGGCGAACCCACGCCCACCGCCCGCAGATTGCCGCGCGGCACCCCGGTGCGCCGCAGCACGTCCGCGACGGCGCCGCGCACCTTCTCCAGCCGGTCGTCCGCGCTCGCCGCCTCCGACACCTCACGGGTCCCGGCGCCGATGATCCGCCCGTCCAGCCCCGACAGCAGGGCGGCGACCCGGTGCGGGCCGATCTCCACGCCCAGCAGATGACCGGCCTCGGCCCGGAACCGGTAGCGCCGCGCGGGCCTGCCCTGACGGCGGGCGCCACCCTCCTCGGGGACGCTCTCCACCACCAGCCCGGCCTCCACCAGACCTTCCACCACCCCTTCGACGGTCGGCCGCGACAGCCCGGTGATCCGGGTCAGATCGGTGAGGGTGGGGGAGTCCGCCGCCCGCAGGGAGTGGAGCACCACCGCGGAGTTGATGCGCCGCAGCAGTGAGGGATCTCCGCCGGTCAGCCGCCCCACAGTCCGTCCTCCCGGTCGTGCGTTCCTGCCGGATGGTACTCGTTGCCGCGCCGAGAGGTGGGGCCGGGCCCGGCTCGGTGGGGCGGGCCGCCGTCCGGGGCCCGCCCCGCGCTACGCCGTGCGGTCCGGCGTCCGGGACGCCGCCGTGCGCAGCTCCGCGAACGCCTCCGCCATCGTCTCCACCGTCCAGTGCGCGTTGAGCCCGCTGGGATTCGGCAGGACCCAGATCCGCGTCCCGCCGATGCTCCGCTCCTGCGGGCCGACCGCCGCCGTCCGCTCCTGGAACGCCGTCCGGTACGCGGTGATCCCGACGACCGCGAGCCAGCGCGGCCGCAGCCGCTCCACCTTGGCCACCAGCAGCCGGCCGCCCTCGCGGTACTCCGCCGCGCTCAGCTCGTCCGCCCGCGCCGTCGCCCTCGCCACCACGTTGGTGATGCCCAGACCCAGCCCCGGGAGCCGGTCCTGCTCTGACGGCTTCAGCAGCTCCGGGGTGAAGCCGGACCGGTGCAGCACCGGCCAGAAGCGGTTTCCCGGACGGGCGAAGTGGTGGCCCGTCGCCGCCGTCATCAGCCCGGGGTTGATCCCGCAGAACAGCACCCGCAGGCCGTCCGCGACCACGTCCGGCACCAGCCGGTCGCGGGCGGCCTCCAGTTCGGCGGCGGTGAAGCGGGTCAGAGGATCGCCCCGGGCGCGTAGCCGGCCGCCTCCGGGTGCTGCTTGACGATCTCGTCGATCCGCGCCAGCACGGCCGCGACCTGGCCGGCCGCCGCGCCGGTGAACGAGAGCTTGTCCGCCATCAGCGCGTCCAGCGCGGCCCGGTCCAGCGGAATGCGCTCGTCCGCCGCCAGCTTGTCCAGGAGCTCGTTGCGCTCCGCGCCCTGCTCCCGCATCGCCAGCGCGGAGGCCACCGCGTGCTCCTTGATCGCCTCGTGCGCCACCTCCCGGCCCACCCCGGCGCGCACCGCGCCCATCAGGACCTTGGTGGTGGCGAGGAACGGGAGGTACCGGTCCAGCTCGCGGGAGACGACCGCCGGGAACGCGCCGAACTCGTCGAGCACGGTCAGGAAGGTCTCCAGCAGGCCGTCGAAGGCGAAGAACGCGTCCGGCAGCGCGACCCGGCGGACCACCGAGCAGGAGACGTCGCCCTCGTTCCACTGGTCGCCCGCCAGCTCGCCGGTCATCGAGGCGTAGCCGCGCAGGATCACCATCAGGCCGTTGACGCGCTCGCAGGAGCGGGTGTTCATCTTGTGCGGCATCGCCGAGGAGCCGACCTGGCCCGGCTTGAAGCCCTCGGTCACCAGCTCGTGGCCGGCCATCAGCCGGACCGTCTTGGCGACCGACGACGGCGCGGCGGCGAGCTGCACCAGCGCGGAGACCACGTCGTAGTCCAGGGACCGGGGGTAGACCTGGCCCACCGAGGTGAAGGCGTGCGCGAAACCGAGGTGGCCCGCGATCCGCCGCTCCAGCTCGGCCAGCTTCTCCGCGTCGCCCCCGAGCAGGTCCAACATGTCCTGGGCGGTGCCCACCGGGCCCTTGATCCCGCGCAGCGGGTAGCGGCCGAGCAGGTCCTCCAGCCGGCCGTAGGCGACCAGCAGTTCGTCGGCGGCCGTGGCGAAGCGCTTGCCCAGGGTGGTGGCCTGCGCGGCCACATTGTGCGAGCGGCCGGCCATGACCAGCTCCGCGTACTCGCCCGACAGCTTCCCGAGCCGGGCCAGCACCGCCACCGTGCGGTCGCGCACCAGCTCCAGGGAGAGCCGGATCTGGAGCTGCTCCACGTTCTCGGTGAGGTCCCGGGAGGTCATGCCCTTGTGGACGTGCTCATGCCCGGCGAGGGCGTTGAACTCCTCGATACGGGCCTTCACATCGTGCCGGGTGACCTTCTCGCGCTCCGCGATCGACGCCAGGTCGACCTGGTCGAGCACGCGCTCGTAGTCGGCGAGGGCCGTGTCCGGGACGTCGATCCCGAGGTCCTTCTGGGCGCGCAGCACCGCCAGCCAGAGCCGGCGCTCCAGCCTGACCTTCTCCTCGGGGGACCAGAGGACGGCAAGCTCCGTGGAGGCATAGCGGCCGGCCAGGACATTGGGGATGCGAGGCTTCGCAGACACAGCAGTCACGTGTCCGGATTCTACTGGTGGTTTCCGCTGGCCAGACCCGCGGTCCCGGTTGTGCCTTGCTACGAGAGCCGTGCCGCCCGGCGAGGAGGTGTCCGGCCCTGATCCGCCGGACACCTCCCGGGCGGCGCGGGGCCCGTCACGGCCGCGGCGGCTCGTACGGCAGCAGCTCGGGGCGCTTGGCGGGCAGGCCGTCGCCCGAGGAGCGGCCGGTCAGCCGGCGCCCGATCCACGGGCCGAGGTGCTGCCGGGCGAACCGCAGGTCCGCCGCGCGCCGGGCCGCCCACCGGGCCGGGGCGCCCGGCGGCAGCGGCGCCCGCCAGTCGTCCTCGGCGTCCAGGCCCAGGGTCTGCCAGACCGCCTCCGCCACCCGGCGGTGCCCCTCGGAGGTCAGATGCAGCCGGTCCACGTCCCACATCCGCTGGTCGCCCAGGGCGGGCGACCCGTACAGGTCGACGACGAGGGCGCCGTACTCCGCCGCGAGGGCGTCCACATGCGCGAACAGCTCCTCCATGCGCGGGCGGAAACGTTGCAGCACCGGCCCCTGGCGGCCCGGGGAGCGCATCAGCACCAGGGTGGTGCAGGTGGGGGCGAGCCGTGCCACCGCCTCTTCCAGCAGCCCGCGCACCCGCCCCATGTCGCAGGACGGGCGCAGGGTGTCGTTCAGCCCGCCGACCAGGGTGACCAGGTCCGCCTTCATCCCGGCGGCGAGGTCCACCTGCTCGTCCACGATCTGCCCGATGAGCTTCCCGCGGACCGCGAGGTTGGCGTAGCGGAACCCCGGGGCGCGGCCCGCCAGCCGGGCCGCGAGCAGGTCCGCCCAGCCGCGGTACGTCCCGTCGGGCAGCCGGTCGGACATGCCCTCGGTGAACGAGTCGCCGACCGCGACAAAACTGGTGTAGGTGGCATTCATCTCCATGGCGCAGCGATCGTACCGCGCGGTAGGGTCCCTCGGTTCCGTACCGGGGAAGGGGAGCGAGCTGTGAGCGACGCACTGCTGAACGCGCTGGCCGAGGCGCTGGCCGGGGTGGTGGCCTCGATCGACGCGAGCGACGAGGAGGAGCTCGATCCGGACATCGCGGTGCGGTGGCTGGAGGACGCCGGCGCGGTCCTGGACCGGCTGTCCCCGGCCGGCCGGACGCGCCTCGCGCGCCTGTTCCGCGACGCGGCCGCCCGGCAGCCCGCGGGCCCGGCGCGGTCGGCCCTGCTGCGGGTGCCGGAGGGCTTCGGCCTCGACGACGACCAGCACGAGCGGTACTGCGACGAGATCGAGCACCTGGTCCGCCGCCTCACCGCCCTGGCCCGTGACGCCGACCCGGCCGCGCCCGTGCCCACCTGCCCCGGCTGGACCGTCGCCGACCTGGTCCGCCACCACGGCACCACGCACCGGTGGGCTGCCCACACGGTCCGCATCCGCGCGGCGGAGCGGGTATGGGCCCGGGACGTCCCCCTCGACCTCCCGGACGACCCGTCCGGCCTCCCGGACTGGCTCGCCCGCGCAGCGGACGCCTCCCTGGCGGTGCTCCGCAAGGCCGACCCGGACACCCCGATGTGGTCCTGCGGCGCGGACCAGCGCGTGGCGCACTATCCGCGACGGCTGTTGTTCGAGGCGGTCGTCCACCTCGCCGACGCGGAACTGGCGCTCGGCGCCGACCCGGTGATCGAGCCGGGCACGGCGGCCGACGGGATCGAGGAGTTCCTGGAGAACCTCCCCCTGCTGCCGCACCTCGCGGGCCCGGTCGCGGAACTGCCCGCCGGGTCGCTCCTGTTGTCGGCCCGCGACTCGGGCGCCGTGTGGACGATCTCCTTCGGCCCGGACGGCTTCGCCTGGACGCCGAACCGGCCCGCGGGCCCGCCGGTGTCCCACGACCACCCGTCCGCCGCCGACCGCCCGGCGGCGGAGGTCACGGCGGACGCGGCGGACCTCCTGCTCCTCGTCTACGGCCGCCGGGCGCCCGGCGACCCGGGCATCACGGTCACGGGCGACCGGCCCCTGCTCGCCGCGTGGCGCGCGGCGACCGCGTTCTGAGCCGCGCCGCGCTCACGGGGGCCGGGCGGCCCGGCGACCGGCGTCCCCCAGGTGCGTGAGCCTGCCGCGCTCACGAGCCCGGCTGCCGCTGCACCCCTGGGCCGGGCCCGGACGTGCCCGGGTGGCTTGGGCAGGGCCGCCACAGCGGGGCACGCACGCCACGTGTCGGCCCGCGGGCTGACAGGCGTGGACCCGTGTAGGGCCCACGCCCGCCGCCCTGGAGCGCTCGGCCCCCGCGGGCGGTGTGCTCACGGCGCCGGGCGGCGCCCGCGCCCGGCCCACTCAGCGCGGGCACGCCCGCAGCGCTCACGGGCGGGGCTGCCGCTGCACCCGCCCGTGACGACACAGCGGGGCGCGCACCCCGCAGGGGCCCACGAGACCATGCCCCGGATGTGGCGGGTGCCTGGCGGGGCCGCCCCGGCGGCGCGCGCACGCCACGTGCAGCCCGCGCGGGTTCACGGGAACCCGTAGCGGGCCCGTGCCCACGCCCGCCGCCCCGGGGCGGCGGCGCCCGCCGTGCTCACCGCTCCGGGCGGCCCACCAGTTCGCGGAGGATGTCCTCCATCGTCACCAGACCCTCCGGCCGCCCCCGTTCGTCGAGGACGGCCGCGAGGTGGGTGCGGCTGCGGCGCATCGCGGTCAGGACGTCGTCCAGGGGGGTCGTCGCCCGGACGCGGGCGATCGGCCGCATCGCCGAGACCGGGAACGGCAGATCGCGCGGCTGCGCGTCCAGCGCGTCCTTGACGTGCAGATAGCCCAGGATCCGGCGGCCCGGGTCGATCACCGGGAAGCGCGAGAAGCCGGACTCGGCCGACAGCCGCTCCAGCTGCTCCGGTGTCGTGCCCGCCTTCGCGTACACCACCTGCTCCACCGGCCGCACCACGTCCCGCACCGGCCGGCGGCCCAGCTCCAGCGCGTCGCGCAGCCGCTCGGCCGAGCGGTCGTCCAGCAGACCGGCCTCGCCCGAGTCCTGCACCAGCGTGGCGAGTTCGTCGTCGGAGAAGGTCGCCGCGACCTCGTCCCTGGGCTCCACCCGCAGCAGCTTCAGCAGCCCGTTCGCCAGCGCGTTGATGGTGAAGATGACCGGCCGCAGCGCGCGGGCCAGCGCGACCAGCGGCGGGCCGAGGAGCAGCGCGGTCCGCTGCGGCTCGGCGAGCGCGATGTTCTTCGGCACCATCTCGCCCAGCAGCATGTGCAGATACGTGGCGACGGCCAGCGCGATGACGAACGACAGCGCGTGCACCAGCCCGTGCGGCACCCCGACCGCGTCGAAGAGGGGTTCCAGCAGATGGGCGATGGCCGGTTCGGCGACGATGCCGAGGACCAGGGTGCACAGGGTGATGCCGAGCTGCGCGGCGGCGAGCAGCGCCGAGACGTGCTCCAGGCCCCACAGGACGCTGTGCGCCCGCTTGTTCCCGGCCTGGGCCTCGGGCTCGACCTGGTCGCGGCGCACCGAGATCAGGGCGAACTCGGCGCCGACGAAGAAGGCGTTGGCCACCAGGGTCAGCAGACCGATGGCGAGCTGGATCGCGATCACCGGCCCGCCTCCCCGGCCGTGTCGCCGCCGTTCCCGCCGTCGCCGTCGCCGTCGCCGTCGCCGTCGTCCCCGGGCGTGCCGTCACCCCCGGCCGGCGCGGACCCCTCCGGCGGCTCGTGCATCAGCACCCGCGCGGCCCGCCGCCCCGTCGCGTCCACCACGTCCAGCCGCCAGCCCGCCACGTCGACGCTGTCGCCCTCGGCCGGGATACGGCCCAGTTCCGTGGCCACCACCCCGGCCAGGGTCTCGTAGGGCCCGTCCGGCACCCGCAGCCCGATCGTCGCCAACTGGTCGGTCCGGGCCGCGCCGTCCGCCGACCAGAGCCGGCGCCCGTCGGCGTCCTCACCCGCCCGCGCCAGGTCGGGGGTCTCGTGCGGGTCGTGCTCGTCCCGCACCTCGCCCACGACCTCCTCCACGATGTCCTCCAGGGTCACCACCCCCGCCGTCCCGCCGTACTCGTCGATGACCACGGCCATCGCGGAACGCCCCGACAGCCGGTCCAGCAGCCGGTCCACGGTCAGCGACTCGGGGACGAGGACCGGCTCGCGCAGCATGTCGGTCACCGGCAGCCGGGTCCGCTCGGCGGCCGGGACGGTGAGCACGTCCTTGATGTGCGCGATGCCCACCACCGTGTCGAGACCGCCCCGGTAGACGGGGAAACGCGACAGGCCGGTCGCCCGGGTGGCGTTGGCGACGTCCTCGGCGGTCGCCTGGACATCGAGGGCCATCACCTGCACGCGGGGCGTCATCACGTTCTCCGCGGTGAGTTCGGCCAGGTTGAGGGTGCGGACGAACAGCTCGGCGGTGTCGGCCTCCAGCGCGCCCTCCTTCGCCGAGTGGCGGGCGAGGGCGACCAGCTCCTTGGGGCTGCGCGCGGACGCCAGCTCCTCGGTGGGCTCCATGCCCAGCCGGGTCACGATGCGGTTGGCCGCGGCGTTCAGATGCGCGATCAGCGGCCGGAACGCGGCGGTGAACACCCGCTGCGGCGTGGCGACCACCTTCCCGACGGCCAGCGGCGAGGAGATCGCCCAGTTCTTCGGCACCAGTTCGCCGACGACCATCAGCACCACCGTGGACAGGGCGGTCCCGAGGACCAGCGCCACCGAGGAGGCCACCGACGGCGCGAGGCCCAGGTCCTCGACCGGGCCCCGGATCAGCTGGGCGATCGACGGCTCGGCGAGCATGCCGACGACCAGATTGGTGACGGTGATGCCGAGCTGCGCGCCGGAGAGCTGGAAGGTCAGACTCCGCACGGCCTTCAGCGCGCTCGCCGCACCCCGTTCGCCGCGCTCGGCGGCGCGCTCCAGCTCACCGCGTTCGACGGTGGTGAGCGAGAACTCCGCCGCGACGAAGGCCCCGCAGGCGAGCGACAGCAGGACGGCCACCAGAAGCAGGCCCACTTCGGTCATCGGACCGCCTCCGTCCGGTGGCCCGGACGTGCCGGGACGGGGTCGGGGGCCGGCGTTCGACGGGTGGGACGGGGCTCGGGCCCGGTCCGGTGGGGAGGCTCGCCCATGCGCGGACGCTCACACCTTTCGTACGGGGAGGGGCCGGAACGCCCTCATCGTAAGCGTCCTTCTGTCCGCTTCCGGGGGACGCCATACGTCCGCCCTGCCCGGTGTCCGATCGCGGCACGTCGGTCCCACACGTCGGTCCCACACGTCCGTCTCACACGTACGGCTTGACCCAGCGCCGCCAGTGGTCCTCCCGGTGGTAGCCGGCCGCCGCCCAGGCGTGCCGGGCGCGTTCATTGGCCTCCAGCACCATCGCGTCGCCGCGCCGCCCGCCCACGGCGGCGAAACGGCGCTCCGCCGCCCGGAGCAGTGTGGCCGCGATGCCCCGGCGGCGGTGGGACGGCAGCACGGCGAGCCGGTAGAGGGAGCAGCGCCAGCCGTCCCAGCCCGCGATGACCGAGCCCACCAGGATCCCGTCCGCCTCGGCGAGGATCAGGGCCTCGGGGTCACGGGCGATCAGGCGGGTGACGCCGTCGAGGTCGTCGGTGATGCTGGTGCCCTCGGCGGCGGTCCGCCAGAAGGCGAGCACGGCCTCGGCGTCGGACGCGACGGCGGTACGGATGCGGGGCCCGCCGGCGGGGCCCTCCGCCGGGGACCGGGTGGTCGGGGTGTCGGTGCCGTTCATGGCCGGGAGCCAAACACGGGCCGGGCGCGTCCTGCCAACGGATTCCACGGTGCGGGACGGTCCGCGGCGCGCGGGACGGCAGGCGACGGGAGGGGGACGGGAGTGCGACGGGGCGTCGGCTCAGGCGCCGGCCGGGCGGCGGGCCGTGCCGATGACGCAGGGGGAGGTCGGCAGGCGCGGGCCCGTCTCGGGGATGCGCAGCCTGCGGTACGCACCGAGTTCGAAGCCCGCCGCCTCGATCGCCGCGACCGTGTCCCGCGCGGTGTGGCAGCCGCCGAAGAGACGCGGCCACACCGTCCGGTCCAGCGCGCGCTGGGTGCGGGCCAGACCGGGCGTGGCCGCCACGCCGTGCTCGAAGAAGCGGAGTTCGCCGCCCGGCCGGAGCACCCGCCGGATCTCGGCCAGCGCCCGGTCCACGTCCCGCACCGAGCACAGCACCAGTGACGCCACCGCCGCGTCGAACGCCTCGCTCTTGACCGGCAGGGCCTCCGCCGTGCCCGGCACCACGTCCACCGGGACGTCCGCGCGCACGGCCGCCTCGACCGCGGCGCGGCGCAGGATGCGTTCCGGTTCCAGGGCGACCACCTCGCTGACGGCCGGGGGATAGTGCGCGAAGTTCAGGCCGTTGCCCGCCCCGATCTCGATGACCCGCCCGGACAGCCCGGTCAGAAGTTCCGCGCGGTAGGCGGCGATCCCGCCCTTGAGGTCGGCGGAGACGCTGAACCGTGCGTAGAGACGGGCGAAGAGCGGGTGGCTGACGGCGTCACCGGACACCTTCGCGGAGCGCGGGACCATGGGGGGACCTCCTCGGAGGGGCGCAGCCGGTCAGGGCCATTCTCCCCACCGAGCGCGCCGCCCACCCTCTCCGGCCGACTCGCTACTGGGACTAATCGCAGTGCACCGGGCTTTGGCCCGGTGGTGAAGTGATTCTCAGAAGTGCTCTGACCCGCAGGTCACAGCGGACGATTCTGCTGCTCGATGTACTGGCGGACGATCGACAGCGGGGCCCCGCCGACCGACCCGGCGAAGTACGAGCCGGACCACAACCGCTGAGCCCGCCAGTAGTGCCGGACCAGCTCCGGGTACTCCTGGCGGAGCCTGCGGGAGCTGACGCCCTTCAAGCTGTTGACCAGTTTCGACAGGGCCACCTTCGGCGGGAAGTTCACCAGCAGATGGACGTGGTTGTTCTCGCCGTTGAACTCGACCAGCTCGCACTCGAAGTCGGCGCAGACCGCCCGCATGATCTCTTCCATGCGCGTCAGGTGCGCGCTGTTGAAGACCTTGTGCCGGTACTTCGTCACGAAAACCAAGTGCGCATGAAGGGCGAACGTGCAGTGTCTACCAGTGCGGATGTTCTGATACTCAGCCATAAACCAACTGTAGTACGCTGATCGGCATGCAGCTCAGGTACTCCTTCCGGATGTACCCGAACGGTCCGCAGCGCTCGGCGCTGGCCAGGGCGTTCGGGTGCGCACGGGTCGTCTTCAATGACGCGCTTCGCGTCCGTGAGGACGCCCGCGCCGCCGGGCTGCCAGTCGTCACCTCCGCCGAGCTGGGCAAGCGGCTCACCGAGGCGAAGAGGACCGAGGAACGGGCCTGGTTGAGCGAGGTCTCCGCCGTGGTACTCCAGCAGTCCCTCAGGGACCTGGACACCGCCTACCGGAACTTCTTCGACGGCCTCAAGGGCAAGCGCCCCGAGATGGGCGCACCCCGGTTCAAGAGTCGCAAGGACAACCGGCAGGCCGTGCGGTTCACCGCGAATGCCCGCTGGAAGATCACGACGGGCGGAGACCTGTCGTTGCCGAAGGTCGGCGACGTACGGGTGAAGTGGTCCCGTGCTCTGCCGTCCGCCCCGTCAACGGTGACGGTGATCAAGGACGCTGCGGGACGGTACTTCTGCTCGTTCGTCGTAGAGAGCGAGCCGGACGAGACCCTGCCCGAGGCAGCCGCCGAAGTCGGTATCGACCTGGGCCTGTCCCACTTCGCGATCCTCTCCGACGGCACGAAGATCGACAGCCCGCGCTTCCTGCGCCGGGCCGAGAAGAAGCTCAAGAAGGCGCAGCAGAACCTCAGCCGGAAGGCGAAGGGTTCCAGCAACAGGGCCAAGGCCCGCATCAAGGTCGCCCGCGCTCACGCGAGGGTGGCCGATGCTCGGCGCGAGTTCCACCACCAGCTCTCAACGAAAATCATCCGTGAGAACCAAGCGGTTGCCGTTGAGGACCTGGCGGTCAAGGGACTCGCCCGCACGCGCATGGCCAAGTCCGTCCACGACGCCGGGTGGTCGGCGTTCGTGAGCATGCTGGAGTACAAGGCCGCCCGGTACGGGCGCACCCTCATCAAGATCGACCGGTTCGAGCCGACCTCCCAGGTGTGTTCGCAGTGCGGCGTCAACGACGGCCCCAAGCCCCTCCACGTCCGTGTGCGGGAGTGCAGGGTGTGCGGGGCCGTCCTCGACCGGGACATCAACGCGGCGGTCAACGTCGCCAAGGCCGCCGGACTGGCGGTGCCAGCCTGCGGAGCACGGGTAAGACCGGGACTCGTCCCGGCACAGCGCCAAGAAACAGGAACCCACCGAGACGGTCAGCCGACCGTGGTAGGAATCCCCGCCCTTTAGGGCAGGGAGCGGAAGTCAAGGAGCCGCGTCGTTCCCCGCGCCCTCGCCCGTGTCGTGGCCCGCGACGAAGCAGAACTCGTTGCCCTCCGGGTCCGTCAGCACCTGGAAGCGGCCGTGGTCGTCCGTGACGACGGCACCGACGCGCAGCGCCCCCAGCCGGACGGCCTCGTCGGCCGCGGTGTCCACGTCCCCCGCGTCGAGGTCCAGGTGCAGCCGGTTCTTGGCGGCCTTGCCCTCGGGGACGCGCTGGAAGGCGAGGCGCGCCCAGCCGGGCGGGTCCACGTAGGACCAGTCCGGGGAGCGGTCCACCGGGTCGCCGCCGACCAGGGCCGCCCAGAAGCGGACGAGGCGGGCGGGGTCGTGGCAGTCGAAGACGATCTCGTCGAGACGCGCGCGCATGCGCTCACCCTAGGTCGTGTCCGGCGGACCTGGCATCGGGCGGCGGCCGGCGGCACACACCCTGCGCGGCGGCCCGGGCCTCAGGGGGCGGCCGGGGGCCGGTGGGCCGTGGCGAAGGCGGACGCGTCCCAGCGGCCCCCGAGGGCCGGGGCGAACCAGTCGGCGGCCGCCCGCCGGAACGCGGCGGGCGCCAGCGCGCCCGCGCCCTCCGGGACGGCGCCCAGCAGGGGCGCGCCCGCCGCCTCGGGGAGGTCCGCCAGATTGCATCTGGCCGCCAGATCCGGCGCGTCCGGCCAGCTCCCGACGACCACGCCGAGCTGCTCCAGCCCTCGCGTGCGCAGCGCCTCGGCGGTCAGCGCGGTCGCGTTGAGGGTGCCGAGCCCGGCCGCGGCGACGACCAGGACGGGCGCGCCGAGGAGCGCCGCCGCGTCCGCGAGGGTGCCGCCCGTGTCGTCGAGGCGCACCAGCAGTCCGCCCGCGCCCTCGACGAGCACCAGGTCGTGCTCGGCGGCCAGCTTCCCGGCCGCCTCCGCGACCCGGTCCGGCCCGACCGGGGGCAGACCGGCCCGCCGCGCGGCCGTCGCCGGGGCCAACGGCTCGGGGAACCGGGCCAGTTCGGCGGTGGTGACGGGACCGGCCAGGCGCGCGGCCTCGGCCGCGTCGCCCGGCTCACCGGCGGCGACCCCGGTCTGCGCCGGCTTCAGCACGGCGACGGACCGGCCGCCCGCGGCGGCGAGGGCGGCGACGGCCGCGGTGACCACGGTCTTGCCGATCCCGGTTCCCGTACCGGACACGACGATCACTGGCATGGTGCGCTGTCGCTTTCTGTTCCCGTTGCTCATCGATGTTCCGGAGCCCGAGGCCCCGGCGACCCGAGGTCCGAGCCCCGAGGCCCCGGCGACCCGAGGCCCCGCGTCCTGCCCCCGGGAGCCGGACGCCCCCGGCGCGGCGGGCCCCGGAGCCGGAGGCTCCCCGTCCGCTACCCCGCCTGCGCCGCCGCGCACACCGCCCGGCAGACGCGCGCTAGGTCCTCGTCCCCGGTGACATACGGCGGCATCACGTACACCAGATCGCGGAACGGCCGTACCCAGACCCCCTCGCGCACCGCCGCGGCCGTGGCCGCCGCCATGTCCACCGCGTGGTCGAGCTGGACGACCCCGATCGCGCCGAGGACGCGTACGTCCACCACGCCCGGCAGCTCCCGGGCCGGGGCCAGCCCCTCGCGCAGGCCCGCCTCCAGCCGCTTGACCTCCTGCCGCCAGTCCTGACCCAGCAGCAGATCGATCGAGGCACAGGCCACGGCCGCGGCCAGCGGGTTGCCCATGAAGGTCGGCCCGTGGGCCAGCACCGGCACCTCGCCCCGCGAGATCCCGTCCGCCACCCGCGCCGTGCACAGCGTCGCCGCCATCGTCAGATAGCCGCCGGTCAGGGCCTTCCCCAGGCACATCACATCCGGCGAGACCCCTGCGTGGTCCGCCGCGAACAGCTCGCCCGTGCGCCCGAACCCGGTCGCGATCTCGTCGAAGACCAGCAGCACCCCGTGCTCGTCGCACGCCTCGCGCAGCACCCGCAGATACGCGGGGGAGTGGAAGCGCATCCCGCCCGCGCCCTGCACCACCGGCTCGACGATCACCGCCGCCGTCTCGTCCGCGTGCGCCGCGATCAGGTCCCGCAGGCCCTGTGCGTACGTCTCCTCGTAGGCGGCGGGCGGCGCGTCGGCGAAGACCTGGCGGGGCAGGACGCCCTGCCACAGCTCGTGCATCCCGCCCTCCGGGTCGCACACCGACATCGGCTGCCAGGTGTCCCCGTGGTAGCCGCCGCGCCAGGTCAGCAGCCGCCGCTTCTCCGGGCGGCCGAGCGAACGCCAGTACTGGAGGCACATCTTGACCGCGACCTCCACCGACACCGAGCCCGAGTCGGCGAGGAAGACGTGCCGCAGCGGCTCGGGGGTGATCTCCACCAGCCGGGCCGCCAGCCGGACGGCGGGCTCATGAGTGAGCCCGCCGAACATCACATGGCTCATCCGGCCGAGCTGGGCGGTCGCCGCCTTGTTCAGCACCGGGTGGTTGTAGCCGTGCACGGCCGACCACCAGGACGCCATCCCGTCGATCAGCTCCCGCTGCCCGTGCACCTCCCGGGCCAGCCGCAGCCGCACCCCGGACGCCGACTCGACGACCAGCGGGTCCGTACGGCCCGGCATCGGGCCGTACGGGTGCCACACATGCGCCCGGTCCAGGGCGAGCAGCGCGTCCGGGGTGTACGCGGCACCGGCCGCGGGGGAGGCGGGGTCAGGCATTGGGGGCGATGTCCGTCCCCGCGCCACGGCGGCGCACCGCGACCAGGTCGGTCCGCGCCGCACCGGCCACGGGCTCGGCCGTCACGGTCTCCGCCGCCACCGGTTCGGCCGTCACGGTCTCCGCCGCCGGGGCCTCTGCGCCGCAGCCGCCGCCTCCGCCCTCGCCGCCGTCACCGCAGACGGAACCGCAGCCGCCGCCGCCCGCCGTGGTCCGGTGCCCGGGCAGCGTGGTCGTGTCCGTGCCCTCCACCTCGAAGCCGGCGTCCGCGATCATCTCCAGGTCCGCCTTGCCCGCCTGGCCCTCACTGGTCAGGTAGTCGCCCAGGAAGATCGAGTTCGCCAGGTGCAGCGCCAGCGGCTGGAGGGTGCGCAGATGCACCTCGCGGCCGCCCGCGAGCCGGACCTCCACGTCCGGGCAGACGAACCGCACCATCGCCAGGATGCGCAGCGCCCGCTGCGGGGTCAGGTTCCACTCCTTGGCCAGCGGCGTCCCCTCGAAGGGGATCAGGAAGTTCACCGGCACCGAGTCCGGGTCCAGCTCCCGCAGGGCGTAGACCACGTCGACCAGGTCCTCGTCGCTCTCGCCCATGCCCGCGATCAGCCCGGAGCACGCCGACAGCCCCGCCGCGTGCGCCTTGTTGACCGTGTCCACGCGGTCCGCGTAGGTGTGCGTGGTGGTGATCTCGCCGTAGGTGCCCTCGGAGGTGTTCAGGTTGTGGTTGTACGCGTCCGCGCCCGCGTCGCGCAGCCGCTCGGCCTGGCCGTCGGAGAGGAGCCCGAGGCAGGCGCACACCTCCACGCCCTCGTTCTGCTCCTTGATCGCCTCGATGGTCTTCGAGACCCGGTCCACGTCCCGGTCCGTCGGGCCGCGCCCGCTCGCCACCAGGCAGACGCGCTTGGCGCCCCCGGCCACACCCGCGGCGGCCGCCTCGGACGCCTGCTCGGGCTTCAGCCAGGTGTACTTGAGGATCTCCGCCTTCGACCCCAGCCGCTGGGAGCAGTACGAGCAGTCCTCGGGACAGAGTCCGGACTTGAGGTTGACCAGGTAGTTGAGCTTCACCCGCCGCCCGAACCACTGGCGGCGCACCCGGCCCGCCGCGGCCACCACATCGAGCAGATCGTCGTCGGAGGTCGCCAGCACGGCGAGCGCTTCTTCACGGGTCGGCAGCTCGCGCCGCAGCCCCTTCTCCACCAGCGTGTTCAGCAGGTCCATGGCGCTGATCCTTACCCACGGCACGGGCCCCGGCCAAGGAGGAACTCGACAACAGGGCTCGATTCAGGTGTGTGCATGGCCACATCCCGGACAGGGCGCGGGCCGGTTAGGGTCTGTCCGCTGCCTACAAAAGGACCGGACTCCTCATGCCGCTGGCCCCGCAGGATCCCTTCGACTGGATCGACGAGGAGGCGCACCGCCGGGCACGCGCCGGTCTGGTGCGCACCCTGCGGCCCCGGGAGGCGGGTGCCGGGCCGCTGGACCTCGCGAGCAACGACTACCTCGGCCTGACCCGCCGGCCCGAGGTCACCGCGGCGGCCGGCGCGGCGGCGGAACGCTGGGGCGCGGGCGCGACCGGGTCCCGGCTGGTCACCGGCAGCACCGCCCTCCACGCCGAGCTGGAGCGCGAACTCGCCGCGTTCTGCGGCTTCGAGGCGGCCCTCGTGCTCTCCTCCGGCTACGCGGCCAACCTCGCCGCCGTCACCGCGCTGAGCGGCGGCCCGGACGGGCTGATCGCCTCGGACGCTGGCAACCACGCCTCGATCGTCGACGGCTGCCGGCTCGCCCGCGCCGAGACCGCCGTCGTCCCGCACACCGACCCGGAGGCCGTGCGCAAGACCCTCGGCGCCCACCCCGGCCGCCGGGCCCTCGTCGTCACCGACTCGGTCTTCTCCGTCGACGGGGACGCCGCGCCCCTGCCCGAACTGGCCGCCGTCTGCCGCGAGACGGGCGCCGCCCTCCTCGTCGACGACGCGCACGGGCTGGGCGTCCTCGGCGAGGGCGGACGCGGGGCCCTGCACGCGGCCGGGCTCGCGGGCGCGCCGGGGGCGGTCGCGACGCTCACCCTCTCCAAGTCCCTGGGCAGCCAGGGCGGCGCGGTGCTCGGCCCGGCCCGCGTCATCGAGCACCTGGTCAACACGGCGCGGACCTTCATCTTCGACACCGGTCTCGCCCCGGCCGCGGCGGGGGCGGCGCTGGCGGCCCTGCGCGTCCTCGGCCGCGAGCCCGGTCTCGCGGACCGGGCCCGGGAGGTCGCGGCGGAGCTGCACACCCGGCTCACGGCGGCGGGGCTGACGGCGGCGCGGCCGGACGCGGCGGTCGTCTCCGTGCGCGCGCCGTCGCCGGAGGCGGCACTCCGGTGGGCGGCGGACTGCCGGGCGGCCGGCCTGCTCGTCGGCTGCTTCCGGCCGCCGTCCGTCCCCGACGGCATCTCCCGCATCCGCCTCACGGCCCGCGCGGACCTCACGGACGCGCAGCTCGCCACGGCGGTGTCGACGATCCTGACGACGGCGCCGCGCGACGACGCCTGAGCGGCGGCCGCGCCCCGCGCGGGTGCCCCGGCCGGCCGGCGCGGTGCGGACACCCGGGCGGGGGCGGCCTCGTGTCCCGGCGGGCCCCTGCCGACGCGTTGCGCGTCCCCGGGCACTGGGCGGGCACCTGCCCGCCGCCCGGTGCCTCGGCGGGCCCGCGCCGCCGCCGGGCACGGCCCCGGGCCCCGGCGCGAGGCGGACACCCGCACCGGCGCCGCCCCGGTGCGGCGCCGCCTCCGACCGACCCGCCGCCCGGCGGGCCCCGCGGCGCACACCGGCGCGGTCCGGGTCGCGTGGGGGCGCACACCCCGCCGCGTTCCCGCACCGAGTGCCCCCATATGCGGTTTCCCGGCGCACAGTTCACTTCTTCGAGCGACAGTTGCCTCCGGATCCGGGCGGATTCGTCCCGCAGCCGCCACCGCGGATGGCAGTCTGACGGCGCGGGGCGATCCGGGCGGGCCGCCCTCGCGTGCCAACCGCCGCGACCCCGCGGGCGGCCCGGGTGGGAAAGGGACAGCGCCATGGCAGACCGTCACGAAGCATCCGTCACACTGCCGAGCGACCCGGCCTCCGTCTCCGTCGCGCGCCGGCACGCCGTCGAGGCCGTCCGCTCCTGGGGGCTGCCGGACGACAGCGACGCGGTCGACACCGTGCGCCTGATCGTCTCCGAACTCGCCACCAACGCCGTGCAGCACACCTTCGGGATGTCGCCGACCTTCCGCGTCGACCTGTGTCTGGAGCGCGACGAGCGCCTCACCATCGGGGTGACCGACAGCCACCCGCGTCATCCGCGCAGGCTCCCCGCGGCCGTGCGCCAGGACAACGGCCGCGGAATGGGGATCATCCGCACCCTCACCGCGCAGTACGGCGGCCGGCTCTCGGTCACGCCCACCGACGAGGGCGGCAAGACGGTCTGGATCGCGCTGCCCTGGACCGTCCCGGTCTGCTGAAGCCCCCTCCGCCGAAGCCGCCCGCGCCCCCGCCGAAGCCCCCGCGCCCTCACCCTTCACCCCTCACCCTCACCCCGGGCCGGCCCGTCCCGGTCGCCCCGCCCTGCCGAACGACGCCCGCAGCAGCGCCCGCAGCGAACGCGCCGCCGCCCCGGACTCCACGCCCCGGTGCGCCACCGAGATCGTCCGCCGGAACGCGGCCGGCTCCAGCCGCCGGGACTGCACCGGCGCCGCCGACATCGCCGCGACCATCTCCGGCACCACCGCCACCCCGATCCCCGCGCTGACCAGCGAGCACACCAGCGCGTACCCCGGCGACTCGCACTCCACGGCCGACCGCGCCCCGGCCGCCGTGAGCGCCCCCTCCACCCCGCGCCGGGGCGGATGCGACGGCGCGCTGCTGATCAGCGGCTGCCCGGCGAGCGCCGACACCGGCAGCCGCCCCGTCCCGTCGGCCAACGCGTGCCCCGCGGCCGTGATCAGGACCAGTTCCTCCACCAGCAGCGGTTCCAGCACCACCCCCGGCGGCACCGCCGCCGCCTCGGCCGGCTCATAGGTGTGGGTCAGGGCCAGGTCCGCGTCGCCCCGCGCCACCGCCGCGACCCCCCGCGGCGGTTCGTACTCGGCCACGGCCAGCTCCACGTCCGGGTGCGCCCGCCGGAACGCGCTGAGCACCGGCGGCAGCAGATGCACCCCGACCGTGGTGAACGTGCCCACCCGCAGCCGCCCGCCGGACAGGCCCGCGACCACGGCCAGCTCCTGCCGGGCGCGGTCCAGTTCGTCCAGCACCCGCCGGGCGCGCTCCGCGAGCAGCTCGCCCGCGGGCGTCAGCCGGGTGCCCCGGTGGTGCCGCACCAGCAGCGGCGCGCCCGCCTCGCGCTCCAGCTTCGCGAGCTGCTGGGAGAGCGCGGGCGCGGTGTACCCGAGCCGGCCCGCGGCCCGGGTGATGGACCCGTCCTCCGCGACGGCGACCAGCGCGGCGAGACGGACCGGGTCGTACATGGCGCCCCCTGTGGCTTAAGCACTGCTTTCGGCAGACCCAGCAGACTGTGAGTACACGGTAAAGGGTCCGCCGGGGCAGGCTGGGGCCATGGACGCACAGCTCATCGCCTTCATCCCGATCGCCGCGGGCATGGTCGCCGTGCCCGGCGCGGACTTCGCCGTCGTCGTCCGCAACGCCCTCGCCTCACAGCGGGCCGGCGCCGCCTCGGCCGTCGGGGTGGCGGGCGGGCTCCTGGTGCACACCGCCCTCGCCGTCGCGGGGCTCGCGGCCGTGCTCGTCGCCGTGCCCGCGCTCTACCGCACCCTCCAGCTCGCGGGCGGGGCGTACGTCCTCTGGCTGGGCGTACGCGCCCTGCGCTCCGCGCTCCGGACGCGCGGTACGCGGGACGGCCTGACCGGGGCCGAGGACGCGACCCCGCCCGTGCCCGGACCCGCCCGGGCGCTGCGGCAGGGCTTCCTGACCAACGTCCTCAACCCCAAGGCGCCCGTGCTGTTCCTGAGCCTGCTGCCGCAGTTCGTCCCGGCCGGGGCCGCGGTGCTGCCGCGCACCCTGCTCCTCGCCGGGATCGTCGTCCTGCTGGCGCTGCTCTGGTTCCCGCTGGTCGCCCTGCTGGTCGACGGCCTCGGCCGGTGGCTGCGCCGCCCCCGCGCGACGCGGGCCGTGGAGGGCGCGACCGGTGGCGCGCTGACCCTCCTCGGCGCGGGTCTGCTCGCGCAGCCGCTGACGCACTGACAGCGGCGGGGCGCCCGGCCAGTGCCGGCGCGCACCGCGACCACGGCGGCCGGCCGGGGCGGAGACGCCCGCCGCCCCGGCCAAAGTCAACGGCCGGGTGCTAGCGCACCCGGCCGTAGGAGAACCAGCTGGTGCACCCCGCCGGTCA